>CAZCLD010000028.1:0-15950 GCA_964499425.1 uncultured Candidatus Peribacteria bacterium
TAGGAATGGGCCCCCTGAGCAGGGAAGGATGAGCCTTTTGACTTTTCCAGGGTGAGTTTTTAGGATTTCGTAGATGGCATTGTGTTCCGAGTCCAGGGGGATAATTTGTGCACCCGTAGACTTCTCCAGGAGTGTTTTCACCTTTTCTCCTTCTGCCACAAGAGACTCTTTGTTTCCGAGAAGAAGGGTTTTGCCATGTTCTAATGTTTTGAGCGTCGCCTTTATCCCCGCTAAACCTGAAATCACATTTACTACGATATCGGCATCGCCCAGCTCCGGGAGATCGCCCAGGGAAACATTTTTCGTTAGGTTTTTTGCTTGTTTGTGAAGGAGCTTTTCGTTTGTGCCAGCACTCAGCCCGATGACCTTAAAATATTCCGGATATTTTTCCAAAACCTCCAACGTTTGGGTGCCGAGCGAGCCTGTAGAGCCTAAAACAACTACTTTTTTCATAATGGGCCCATTCTGATGGGAATATGTTGACTTTGTAAAGCTTTTTTCGTATGATCCCCAGGCGTATTTCTTAAATCAAATGCATCGCTAAACGACTACGAATAAACCAGCGAATCACCGCTCCGACCGTAAGGTTGATAGGTCCCGAGGCCGAGCAAATGGGCATAATGTCCATCGAGAAGGCAAGAAAGGTCGCTGAGGATGCCGGGCTAGACCTGGCCGAAGTAGCCCCCAATGTTAACCCGCCTGTGTGTAAAGTTCTGGATTATGGCAAGTATCAGTATCACCAGAAGAAGGTTGAGACCAAGCACAGAAAAATGCAGAAAAAAACGGAGGTGAAAGGTGTACGAATGGGGTTTAAGACTGGGGTGCATGACATGGAGGTTAAAGCCAGGCAGGCAAAAAAATTCCTAGAAGCAGGAAATTCAGTAAAAGTTTCCTTGATTTTCCGGGGAAGAGAGAATATATACAAGGACCTGGCAAGGGACAAAATGTTGAAGTTTACAGAGCAGTTAGAAGAAGTTTGCTCTGTGGAGCAGGAGCCAAAGAGGCAGGGGAATACACTAATTATGATTTTAACTCCAAAAAAATGAAGCAAAAAACTCACAGCGGAATGAAAAAGAGAGTAAAGGTTAAGAAAAGCGGCACAGTTATGGTACAAAAATCCTGTAAGAACCATCTTCTTTCAAACAAGTCTAAACGACAAAAGAAATCTCACCTTGGAGGTATGAAAGTCCATCCCACTCGTTTAAATGCTTTGAGGAGGTTGATTCCCGGAGCCGCAAAGGCCAAGAAAGTCAAGGTTGTAAAGGTAGAGGGGGTTGCGAAGAAAAGGGTCGCCAGGCCAACAAAGAAAAAGGTGGTCAAAAAAGAGGCCCCTGTTTCTGAGGGCAAACCGTCTTCTAAGCCAAAAGCTGTGAAGACGGCAGCAGTAGCAAAGTAATTAATTTAAAGATATGACTAGGATCAAAAGAGGCACAGTCGCCCACCGTAGGCACCGCGAAGTTGTAAAGGCAGCCAAAGGTATGAGAGGTCAAAGGGGGAGAACTTTCAAAGCTTCCAAGAACGCTTTAATGAAGGCCGGCCAAAATGCATATGTTAGCCGTCGGTTGAAAAAGCGTACTTTCCGCAGTCTCTGGATTGCGAGAATCAATGCTGGATGCAGACCGCTTGGTATCACCTACAGCAGACTGATTGCCGCCATGACTCTCAAAGGCGTGGCCATTAACCGCAAAATGCTTGCTGAGTTGGCTGCAAATGAACCTGCTGCTTTCAAGGCTGTGGTTGAGGCAGTGAAGTAATCTTGCTACATAGTCTCAAACTTGTCGTGGATTTCCCCTAGGTCCTGCCACTGTGTTTCAACGTTTTCAACGCTGGCTCCAGAGGGGCCTTGTTGACACCATATTTCGAAATTCTCGATGGCCTCCTGCGAGCCTTGGGCCAAAACCTCTACGCTTCCATCGGGCATGTTATGTGCGTATCCTGTTACCCCTAGCTGGTCGGCCATTTTTTGCGCGCTGTCGCGATAAAATACACCTTGGACGGTGCCAGTTATTTTTAATATTGCTTGCTTCATGTGTAGTCGGTGATTTCTACCTTTTCAAGAATTACCTCCTCTACAGGAACGTCTGCGCCTGCTGTTTTGACGTTCGCGATTTCGTCTATAACGTCCATCCCTTCGTAAACATACCCGAAGATGCTATGAGCTCCGTCTAACCATGGGGTTCCCCCCTCTGCTTGTACGATAAAAAACTGGCTGCCTCCCGTGTTTGGGCCGGCGTTTGCCATTGAGAGCGTACCCTTGACATGCTTGAGGCCTTCTCCAAATTCGTCGGTAATTGCTGTCCCTGGCCCTTTGAAAGTATAGCCTCCTGTTCCGTTTTTGTTTTCAAAGTCTCCACCTTGTATCATGAAGTCTTTTATTACTCTGTGGAAAGGAATTCCATCATATTTGCCATCCTTGGCCAGCTCAATAAAATTTTCTGTCGTATTGGGCACCAAGTCTGTGTAGAGAAGGGCTGTAAATTCTCCGTGATTAGTTGTAAAAATGGCGATTGTCCCGTTTTTTTCAGGTTGAAGTTGCATTGTTTCTTGGGTTACTGGCTCGTCAACTACTGGAGCCTCTGGTGCTGGTGCGTCTGGCCCACACCCGAAGGCAAAAATTGTTAGCGATAGAAATAAAATAGTGGATTTTCTCATGTTTTATGGGTTATTTTTCGCGGCTCATTTTACCACAGACGTCTCGATTTCAAAGTTTTTTTGTGCTAGTGTTTTGCGGTCATGAAGAACTTTGCAAAGAAAGTGGTGCTTTGGTTGCTTAAGGTGATGGCCAAGCACCGAATGCGGAAATTTAAGGGAAAAGTTATTGCTGTAACTGGTTCGGTGGGGAAAACTAGCAGTAAAGAGGCTATTTTTGCAGTTTTGAACAGCCAGCTTAAAGTAAAGCGTAATGACAAGAGCTTTAATTCGGAGTTTGGCTTGCTTCTAACCATTTTGGACATTGAAAGCGGGTTTTCTTCTGCCACTAAGTGGAGCTGGTACCTGATAAAGGGCTTCTTTCACTGCATGGCCAGAGATCATAGCGAGGTTCTTCTTCTGGAGTATGGCGTCAACAAGCCTGGGGATATGGACTTTTTGCTCTCTGTAGCGAAGCCTGACATTGCTGTGATTACTAGTGTTTCTCATACACACATGGCCAGCGGGCAGTTTGAGAGTGTTGAGCAAGTTTTTGAAGAGAAGTCTAAGCTGGTAAAGGCCCTTTCCGGGGATGGCGTGGCTGTTTTGAATGTGGATAACGAACATCTCGCAACCCTGGCCAAGGGGCGCAAAAAAGCACAGACCTTGACGTTTGGCAGCTCTCGAGACGCAGACATCTGGGCAAGCCAGGTAAAATCTTCTCTTGAGGGTCTTGAGTTTATCCTTCACCACAACAAAGATCGCCACGATGTCTCTGTTCCGACCATCGGGGCATTTAATATTTATGTGTTTTTACCCGCGATTGCTTGTGGCTCTCTCTTGGGCCTCCCTGTTGAGGCTATTATCCATGCCATTTCGAAATTCACGCTTCCTCCTGGGCGCATGGGGGTGATTGAGGCAATTTCTGGGGCAACGCTCTTAGATAGCTCTTATAACTCTTCTCCTGCTGCCTTAAAGGCTGCGCTGGAAACCCTTGCTGACCTTGCCGAAAACCGAAGGCGTGTAGCCGTTTTGGGCAACATGAATGAGCTTGGTGGTTTTTCCAAGGACCTACATGAAAAGCTGGGCGAAATTCTTCCCAAACACGTTGACCTCTTGTTAACGATTGGTTCTGACGCAGCGATTATGGCTGATTCTGCTCGGGCAAAGGGCCTTGACAGTAAATATATCTTTAAATTTAGAACGGCCAACGAGGCGGCTGAATTTTTTAAAGAAAAGATCAAGAAAAACGACCTTGTTTTGGTCAAGGGGTCTCAGAACAACGTCCGGCTGGAGCGTTTTGTGAAGGCACTGATGGCTCATCCGGAAGACGCAAAAGAATTGCTTGTGAGACAGGAAAATGTCTGGCAAGCTAAGCTCTAATCATGAAATACAATTGGTCGATTATAGGCCACAAAAAACAGCTCACGCGCATAGAAAAAGACATTGAGTCTGGCAATTTGGCACATGCCTATCTTTTGTCGGGCTCAAACAGTATTGGCAAATATACCGTCGCTCGAAAGATGGCCGGCATTCTGCAGTGCAAGAACGACTTTTGCCACAAGTGTTCAACCTGTATTCAGGTGGCAAAGGGTTGTCATACCGACACGATCGCGTTTAAAGACAACAAGGAGTCTATCAAGATCGACGATGTGAGGAAAATTATTGAGCGCCTTAATATGACAGGACAGGCAGCCTATAAGATTCTGCTTATTCAGCGTCTTGAAAGGGTAACCATAGAGGCCGCTAACAGCTTTTTAAAGATTCTGGAAGAACCTCCTGCAAAAACCGTTTTCATAATGACCACAAACAATGTTCGGCAGCTGTTGCCCACGCTGGTTTCGCGCGTTAGAACTGTAACATTTAGTAGTGTTTCCGCTTCCTTTCTGCAGACAAAGCTTGGCGAGCTTTACCCGGACTGTGACGAAAAGACCATCAAGCAGGCGAGCCTCTTTTCCATGGGCAAAACTGGCAAAGCAGTGCACCTGATGGAGAACCCCGACTCTTTGGCAAATTACACCAAGGTATACCATGATGTTCAAAACTTTCTTGACCATAAAAACATTGTTGACAGGTTTTATTATGTGGAAAGCTTGTTGCAGGACGAGAAGATGGTAGAATTGTTTCTGGAAATTTTGACCCACGTCCTAAGAAGCAAGATGCTGGAAGGGGAGAGTCGCTTGCGTTTCGCAGAAGTGCTGTCTAGGGTTGGAGAAGCCGGCGCTCTCAACAAGAAGAATGTTAATAGCCGCCTTCTTCTGGAAAATTTAATGCTAATGCTATAGATATGGCAACAAAAGTTATAGTAATAGAGTGCGGGTACTCCTCAAGTGTTGTTGAAGTTCCCTTTAACAACAAGACGGACGCTGTGTCCGGCGACGAAATTATTTTTAAGGACGCTGACGGAAAGGAGGAGTATGGCGTTGTGAGACAGGTGGACGTTGACTCCATTGACGAAGACAAGATCTTGTTTACTTCGAGGGTTCTGCGCAAGGCGACCGCCAATGACGTCCAAAAGGTTGAGAGCCATATTGACCTGGCCAGGGAGTCGTTGCAAAAGTGTTGCGATGTTGTGAAAAAGTTTGAATTAGATATGCATGTCTTTCAAGCGGGGTATTCTTTTGATGGAACGCGTGTTCATTTTATGTTTACTGCAGACGACAGGGTTGATTTCCGGGATCTTGTTAAAGATCTTGCCAAGGTTTTGCAAAAGCAGATTCATCTGCGGCAGATCGGCCCGCGGGATAAGGCCAAGCTGATTGGCGGATTTGGGAAGTGCGGCAGGCCTCTTTGTTGTAGCACCTGGCTCGGGAAATTGGAGCGTATTAGCATGGAAATGGTTCGCTCTCAGGCCCTGGAAAGCAAGGGGAGCGCGAAGCTTTCTGGCTCTTGTGGCAAGCTTTTGTGCTGTTTGAAGTATGAAGTGGAGGCCTACAGGGAGCTTAAGAAGAGTCTTCCTGGAATTGGTTCTATTCTGAAGCTCAAGAAAAATTCTGATGACGCAAAGGTTATTGCGCTAGACATTTTAAATCAAAAATTAAAAGTTGTTTTTGAGAATGGAGAATGTGTACTAACCAGCGCTGAAAATGTTGAGAAAATATTAAGCCGGGGGTCTCGTGGGCGAAAAAAGGCCGCGGCCGAGCCCGAGGCACCTGCTGATGCCGATGCCAAGTCTGAATCTGTTACCTAAAATTTTAGTATGTGGACATATTTAGCGATTCTTTTTAGTTTTTCCGTCCTGGTTGGCGTTTTTGTGAGAAGGTGGGTCCTTTTTTCCAAAAAGGCCCGGCCCTCTAAGAAAACTGTTTCCGAAGACGCGGAGGATTTAGAGCCCCAGGACCCTCAAAAGAAGGTCTCCCGAAGTGACAAGGGGCGCGCCGAGGATCTGTGCAAAAGGGGCTTTGCTATGATTGCGGCAGGAAAAGACGACGAGGCTATTAAGTGTTTTGTCCAGGTGTTGGCAATAAATGCGGATCACCAAGAGACACAGCACCGGCTGGCCACCCTCTATCTCCAAAAACAAATGTTTGGCGCTGCCGCCGCATTGTTTAAAAAGCTTGCCGCACTAAACGAGGACCCTCTTCATTATAGTCATCTTGGCTTGGCGCTTTATCGGCAGGCAGAGTTCGAATCTGCTCGTGACGCTTACCACAAGGCCCTTTGCCTGGACGATAGTCGGCCCCAGCGTTTTGTGAGCTTATCGCAAGTTTACAGGTCCATGGGGCAGCTACACCATGCCATTGTAGCCTTGAATAAGGCCATTCAAATTGAACAAGAGAATCTTGATTTCTTGTTTCTGTTGGCCGATATACAGGTCGAGCTTAGTAATTTTGACGAGGCCTCCGAGATTTTGCAGAGACTTCTTGAAATTGATCCGAAAAACAGCGATGCAAAGTCTCTCCTCAAGGCAATTACTACAATGAAAAACCAGAAAAACTCTTCCTCCTAGGTTTCGTTATCGTTTACCCCCACCCAGATTTTTGCTGGGATGGCGCGATATCTCGTTTCTACCGGCTCGCTTGTTTTATTTCCGTCTTTGTCCGTGAGGTGCCTGTACCAAAGAACGTTGAAACCCGTGTGCGGCTTTTCTACCTGCTTGGTTTGGCCTTCAGCTATTTTGTCGGTGTCGATGTAAACCGTTGGCCCAGGATAGTGGTAGTTCGAAAGATAGGGCCCCTCGAGTTCCACGTCCCGCCCGTCTGGTGTGCCGTAAAAAACGATATATAATTCGTAGTCGCTTTCTGTGAAGGTTTGTATGAGAATGTGCTGCTCTGTGTTGTTTTCAAATTTCAAGTCAGCACCCCCTAGATAAATTGTTGCATCAAGGCCGTCCCCTAAAACCTGTGAATAATATCTTACCGCGTACGAATGCTCGTTTCTTTCTACCACGGGCAGCCCTCCAAAGAGGACGCTTCTAAACATAGTTGTTGAAACCTGACAAATTCCACCGCCATATTCAGGAATTGTACCTTCTTTTTTAATTACCAGCTCTTTTTTGTACCCATTTCTTCCATCTACTGCCCCCAAATTTTGGTTGAATGAAAACACCTCGCCAGGCTCAATTAAGAGTCCGTTGAATTTGCTGGCGCCTGTTTTTATATTATGAACCCGGTTTGCCGGTGATCCATAATAAGATGTGTGCCCAACGGCGATTCGCTCGTTTATGCCTAGATCTTTAAGCTCCTGAGAAACCACCACCTCAGGCGTAATCTCGATTACCGGGATGGGGACCTGCGCAATTTTGTTTGCTACGGCTGTTTCGATAGACTGCCTCAGCAGCTTTCTTTGTACTTTTCTGCCGTCGCTTCCTTTTCCTTCTATTGTGATTTCCCCTTCTTCGTTTTTATATATGTTTACTGGCTCTGGTGGACGATCAAGCCACTGAGAAATCTCCGCATCTATGTACTGGTTAAGTTTATCCTGGTCGATTTCTATTGCCACATAATTCTCTCCCTCTAGGTTGGCCATGGGGATATCCAGCTCTGTTTCGCCAATATATGGAAGGTTTACCCGCTGTTTTTGGACAAAGCTCACCCAGTCAAGGTGGTCCGTCAGCTTCAGGTACCAGTCGTCACTATAGATGGGATCAAGAAGTGCGAATTTATGTCTTAGGCTGTTTTTTATTTCCTCTTCTTGGGCGACCAGCATTTCTCTGGTTACCGCCGGATCAACTTTGTCTGTTTCTAAGGGTATGTTTGTCCCCCTAAGTCGCTTTGCCCCTTCTTTTAGGCTTCTGGAGAGGGTCTTTTCGTCCAGAAGAAGCCCGCTCTTTCCGTCTAAAATCGCCAACTTGGAGCTTTCGTCAAAATAAAAGCTCGCTGATTTTGGGGCTAGCTCTTTTAGTTGAAAGCTGGTGTTGATCTGGGCTTCTAGTTTTTCGTGGTCAATTACCGCAATTATGTCTAGATCTTTTTGGGGGTAAACCTTCTGTTTAAAAAGGCCTAGAACCCCCATGTCCCTTGCGTCGGTGGCCTCTATTGTTTTGACCGTTTGCCTCGCAAAAGTTTGAACCCCCAGTTCGCTTGGTGTGAACTCCTTGGTTTTCCCGTCGTAACTTATTTTTATGGGTGTGTTGAGATATGTCTCCTCTGCTTTTTCTAGGGTTGCCAGTGCTTCGTCTGTGTCTTGATAAGAAATGTCTATGCCTGCCACGGATGTCCCTGGTGGAAGCTTACCGTGCAAGGAGATTTTGGCATAAGCAACCACCAGCGCCAGGGCTAGACCAACCACGGCACCAAGGCTTATGGCGGTTATGAGTTTTGCCTTTTTCATTCTAGGTGTTCATTGGGGATCTTTTTTGCATCTTCCTCTCGCCTCTTTTTTTTCTTAAGGCCAATCAGCTTTTTGAATCTGCTGAAAAACACTTTCGAAGAGGTTTTGGTGGCCTTTGCCATTTCTTGGATCTCTTTTCTTGTTTCTTTCCCTTTTTTGGGCGCAATTGTAGCACCCAGCACAGACCCTATGGCGCCTCCGATTACGGCCCCCATTAAAACCTTGTCCCAAACCTTCTTTTTGTCCTTCTTGTTTTCATCTGCCATTTTTTGATGGTTATTTTGCTGTTTCGGTGTGTTTTATTCTTCTTATTACGTTGACCTTTATCTTTCCTGGGTATGTTATGTTTTCCTCTATTGTCCCCGCTAGGTCTTTTGCCATTCCTTTGAGCTTTTGGTCGTCTATGGTTTCGGGGTCAACCATTACCCGAACCTCTCTTCCTGCTGAGATGGCGTATGCTCTTTTGACGCCCTCTAGGCCTTCTGCTGTCTGTTCAAGCGCTTTGATTCTTTGGATGTATTTGTCGAACGATTCTTGCCTTGCCCCTGGCCGTCCAGCCGAAACCGCGTCGGCCGCCTTTACGATTAGTGCCTCTGGTGTTTCCTGCGGAATAGCGTCGTGGTGTGTCCAGGCCGCGTGTATCTCTTCTTTAGAGAATCCGTATTTCTCCATTATCTTTTTAGAGAGCACGTCGTGTGTGTCGGTTGTTTCGGGGTCTTGGTCTATCGCCTTGCCCAGGTCGTGAAGAAACCCGCCCACCTTACAAATTCCTATATCGAGGCCCAGCTCGCTCCCAAGCATTGTTGCAACCCAGCCCACCTCCATGGAGTGCATCATTATGTTTTGACCGTAGCTCGTCCTGTATTTGAGGCGCCCCACTATTCTACAAAAGTCCTTGTTGTCGTGTTTTACACCCATTTTTATTAATCCTTTTTTTCCGAGCTCGTATAGCTCCTCGTCCGTCTCTTTTTCTGCGGCCTTTATTGTTTTTCGCACAATCCCGGGATCAATTCCCCCCCTGGTTTTAACCAGTTTTTCTATTGTTTTTTGTGCAATTCTTCTTTGAACCATGTTGAAGGCCGAAAGACTTATCGTGTTGGGCAGGTCGTTAAAGACAATGTCTACGTCAAGGTGTTTTTCAAGCTCTTCTATGTTCTGCGCGTTTTTTCCAACAACCTTCCCCTTTATCTGGTCTTTTGGGACCTTAACGTTCACGGCCCTTGTTTCTACTGATGTTGGCGAACATAGCCGCTGCAACACATTTACAATGTGTTTTCTTGCTATGCGGTTCGCGTTTTCTTTTAGGCCCTCCTCTGCTTTCGCTAGCCTTTCCCCGCTTTCTGACTCGAGCTCTGCCCGGTACTTTGTTATTATTTCTTCTTTTAGTTGGCCTGTTTGTGTGCCACTTTTTTGCGCTAGGCGGTCAAGCGTCTCCTTGTCTCCTTTTTTAATTGCGTCTCTCCTCTCGGCTGTTTCTGCCTTGGTGCTTTTTATTGTCTCTAAGACCTGGCTGTTTCTTTCTTCTCTCTTTTTTACAATTTTTTCCTTCTGTTCTAGGGAGCTTTTTAGTTTTGTTATTCGTTCTTCTCGCTTAGCCTTTTCTTGTGCAAGCCTGGTTTTTTTCTTTTCCACATACTCTCGTGTTTCCGTCTTAATTTTGCTCGCTTCTTCGTTGCTCTTTTGAACCCTTTCTGTTGCGCTTTTTTCCTTTTTTTCTAAATTTATAAAATCCTTCCCCCGTAAGAGAATTATGCTTACCCCCAGCCCCGCAGCCACCCCCGCGCCAATGGCCACAATATTTAGTATTAAATCATTCATATATCTTGTTTACGATACGCCTTTTTGCACAATTTTTGAACGTTTTTTACTCTGTTTTTTTCTTTGAAAAGCCTTTTTGGCTTGCACTTCAGCGTATGTGGATGTTTATAATAAGATTGTTTTAATTTTTTGTAAACCCCCTTTAACTGCAAGTTAAATTATATTTAATAATAAAATAGTATTGTTTTGAGTACAATTCTTTATATAATGGGGCTGGCTTTTAAAGAACAGTAAATATTATGAAACTTTTCTGTACACAGAAAGATTTGGACTACGCCATTAATATTGTTAATAAGGCGATTAGTCCAAACAACACGCTGCCTGTGTTAAACAACATTTTGATCAAGGCTGAAGGCAAAAAGCTGTATTTTTCTTCTACAAACCTGGAGGTTGCCATTAGTTGTCAAATTGATGCGGACGTTAGGGGGGAAGGGGCCATAACGGTTCCCGCAAAGCTTATAACGGGCTATGTTTCTCTTTTAACAGACGAGAAGGTTGAATTAAGCGTTGTTGATGGCGTTAGCCTGGCGGTTACCTCTTCTAGCTCAAGCACGAAAATAAAATGCATAAGCGCAGACGAATTTCCGTTAATTCCAAAGGTTGAAAAAGGGCAAGAGTTTAGCGTTAAAGTCGACGACATACACGAAGCAATAACGGAGACGGTTTTTGCGGCGGCTTCGAACACATCAAGGCCTGTTTTGTCAGGAGTTTTGATGGTTTCGGGTGGGGGCGGCGTTAAGCTTGTTGCCACCGATAGTTATCGACTAGCCGAAAGAGCTGTAAAAGCCGTTAAAAAGCCAACCGGAGACGTTTCTTGTATAGTTCCTGCGAGAACCATGGTTGAGCTTTCCAAGATTGCGAGCAAGGCGGAGGCGAAAGAGGTTAAAGTAAACGTTTCAAAGAACCAGGTTTTATTCTCAATTGATGGGATCGAGCTTATTTCGAGGCTTATAGAGGGGCGGTTTCCTGATTACGAAAAAATAATTCCGAAGGACTCCAAAACCAGCTTGGTTGTTTCCGTGGAAGACCTTTCGCTTGTTCTTAAAAGGGTTAGCTTGTTTGCGAGAGAAAACAATAACAGCGTAAAAATTAGCGTTACAAACGACGGAAAGATGATTGTTTCCTCTGAAGAAACGAAGGTTGGCGAAGAAAAGGCCGAATTGCCGGTCAAAATAGAAGGAGATAACAACAAAATATCGCTTAACGCGCAGTACCTTTTGGACGTTTTGACATATGTAAGTGACGACAAAGTATCTTTTCTGATAAACGACAAAACCGCGCCCGCAGTAATTAGGCCGGTTAAGGAAGAGAACTATGTTTATGTAATAATGCCTCTAAAGATTTAGGGTTTATGAGGAATATCATTTCCTATTTTCCTAAAGAAGAGCTCGAGAGGGCTACCAGCCTTTTTAGGAAAAGCAAAAAAA
Organism: uncultured Candidatus Peribacteria bacterium; assembly: GCA_964499425.1. Classification (GTDB taxonomy): domain Bacteria; phylum Patescibacteriota; class Gracilibacteria; order UBA1369; family LOWO2-01-FULL-3; genus JAQBYK01. The sequence continues at coordinate 11,646 of CAZCLD010000028.1, forward strand.
AGAATGTTACGTTTTCTGGAGCGGGAAACAGTTCGTCGAAGGCGATGGTTTTAAGCGACATTTTTCGCAATGGTGGTGCGTCGGGAGGAAACACCCTGTGGATTGTTTCAGACAATAGTGAACAAAACCTGGTCAAAAAAGCCCTTACCGTGTGGAGCGACAGGACCGTTTTTTTATATACAAAGCGCCTAGACGAGGAGCTCTTGGCCTTTCCTACTGCCCGAGAATTTGAGAGAACCAGGGGGCTAGAGAGGGCAGAGTTTGTTTCAAGGATGCTTGTTAACAAGGGGGCCGTGTTTGTTATAGACTTTGCGTCTTTACTTGAAAAGTTCCCAGCCCCGGAGGAGCTTCTGAAAGGGAGGACAACCATAAAAACGGGGGAGGAGCTTGATCCAGTTAGGTTTATTGAGGGGCTGGTTTCGATGGGCTATGAGGTTGCCGAAGATGAAAACCTGTCGAAGGGAGAGTATTTTCGTGTAGGCGATAGCCTTTTGATTAGGCCCATAAACGAAGGGGCGACTCTTAGGGTTGAAATTGGTTTTGACAAGGTTGAGAAGATTTCCAGGGTGTCAGAGAAAGGCGAGACCACCGTTAAGAGGCTCGACATTTTTCCTGTTGACTATGACGAGGAGGTGCAAAGCGTGATAGACATTCTTGACGAGGACAGCCTTGTCGTTGATGACGAGGTTGACGTTGTAGACGAGTTTTACGAGCCCTGGAATGGGTTTATGGAGGCGGCTGCCAACAAGTGCTCGACAATTTCTTTTACACCCTTTAACGACGACGTTGCGAATCATGAACACCTGCACTTCTTGTCTGTACTTAAATACAGGACGGCCTACGATTTTGCGAACGACCTTCGGGACAAGATCAACGCTAGTTGGAAGACGTTAATTTTTACCAAGAACCCAAAGAAACTGCGTGCGCTATTGGTTGATCAAGCGGTTCCTTTTCGAATAGGCCTTGATAGCGATGGGTTTTCGCGGTCGTCAGTTTTTATAATTAATGTGGAAAAAGAAGATCGTTTTCCACAATCTTTTCAGGCGCCTGTTCAAAAGATAAATCTTTTAACAGACGTTGACCTTGCTTTTGTTCGCGAAGAAAAGAAGAGGGTGAGTAGTCGAAATGTCTTTGATGATTTTTTGACTAGCCTTAAAATGGGCGACTATGTTGTTCACTCAGACCACGGGATAGCCAAGTTCTTAGGCCTGGACAAAAAGACCGTGGACGAGGTGACGAAGGAGTATTTGAAACTTGGGTATGCCCAAAACGACAAACTTTTTGTCCCAATTGACCAGGCAGACAAGGTTAATAAATATATTGGCTCCGAGGAGCTAATGCCAAAGCTGACCAGGCTTGGTAGCGCAGAGTGGAACACGATTACGAATAAAGTTAGGAAGGAGACACAAAAAATTGCGAAGGAACTTCTCAAGCTCTATGCCGAAAGAAAGGCCGCAAAGGGTTTTAATTTTAAATCAGACAATGACTTGCAAGATGAATTTGAAGAGACCTTTCCCTATGATGAGACGCCAGGCCAGATCAAGGCAATCAATGATGTAAAGGAAGACATGGAAAGCCAGCAGCCCATGGACCGCTTAATATGTGGAGATGTGGGCTTTGGAAAAACGGAGGTTGCCATGAGGGCGGCCTTTAAGGCTGTTCAAAGCGGCAAACAGGTTGCGGTTATTTCGCCGATAACGATTTTAGCCGATCAGCACTACAAATCTTTTGGCAAAAGAATGGGGCCGCTAAATGTTCGGGTGGAAATGCTTAGTCGTTTTCGGTCCGGAAAAGAGCAGCGAGAAATTCTGGAGAAACTTAAGAAGGGAGAGCTAGACATAGTAATAGGTACGCATCGTTTGTTGCAGCCCGACATCAAGTTTAAAAACCTGGGACTGGTTGTTATAGATGAGGAGCAAAGGTTTGGTGTAAAGCAAAAAGAAAAGTTAACCGAAATGAGAAAGGAGGTGGACATTCTTACCCTAACAGCCACCCCTATTCCGAGAACTCTAAACATTTGTCTTAACAAATTGAGGGATATTACCACCATTACAACGCCGCCATTCGGGCGACTACCCGTGATAACCGAAGTCCGGAAGTATTCTCCAAGCCTGGTAAGAGAGGCTATTTTGAGAGAGATCGAAAGGGATGGGCAGGTTTATTTTTTGCACAACCGGGTTCAAACCATAGACAGTTTTGCGCAGAAGCTTCGTGAGCTGGTGCCAGAGGCCAAGATCGGTGTTGCCCATGGAAAACTTGGAAGTGGGGATTTGGAGGAGAGGGTGATGGGCTTCAAAAACCACGACTTTAACGTCTTGGTTAGCTCGACAATTATTGAAAACGGAATAGACCTGTCGAATGCGAATACCCTTATTGTGAACATGGCTGAGAAATTTGGGCTTTCACAGCTTTATCAGCTGCGAGGTCGTGTGGGACGTGGAAAAAGGCAAGCCTATGCATACTTTTTGTATCATGGGCAACGGTTGAAGCTAGATGCAAAGAAAAGGCTTCGGGCGATTGTAGAGGCTTCTGATCTTGGAAGCGGATTTCAGATTGCGATGAAAGACCTGGAAATACGGGGGGCTGGAGACATTCTTGGCGCCAATCAGCATGGGGTAATAAACGTGGTGGGCGTGGCACACTTTATGAGAATGTTAAACAAAGCGGTAGAGGATCTCAAGGCTGGTCGTGTTCTTGAGGGAGAAGAGGAGGTCAAGGATGTTTCGATAGAATTGCCCCTTCCTTCCTATGTTCCAGATAGCTATATCCCTGAATCAAAGGATAAAATTGCGGCTTATCAAAAATTGTCAGCTGCTGATACCTTGGAGTATTTGGATGAAGTAGAAAAGGACCTGGTGGAAGATTACGGGCGAATGCCTAGAGAGGTTGTGAACCTATTTAGAATAATTGAGCTTAAAATCTTGGCGAAAAGGGCTTCGCTGATTAACGTTAAGGCCGAAACCGTTCCGATGAGCAAGGAAAAGGAAATTGTTTTATATATGTCTGGAAGAGTGAAGCCTGCGAACATTGTAAACCTACTTGAGCACAACTCTAGGTGGCAAATCACAGGACACAAGCTGAGGGCTAACGTTAAGGACTTGGGGGCTGACTGGTTTGAAGGGTTGAAAAAATCCATAAAGAAGCTTGGAGAAAAGGCCAAACATGGTGCGAGGAAGAAAACAAAATAACAGCCCTAGCTTGCTGCGCTTACGGCAGCAAAACATTCCAGCGCTACTTGCCTAGAAATGGGTGCAGGGTACGTCGTAGGCCGCTCCTCCTCTCCGGGAAACTTTTGGTGCATTACCAAGTCGCTTGCCAACCCCCGGATTCTGCCTAGGTGGGCGCCAAGGTCGTGGCTTAGCAGGAGGGCCTGTAAGTCCCCAGCAACCAACTTGCCCTTTAGGGCTTGCTGAATCTGAAATCGGACCTGTTCATGGCTGATTGTTGGAGGTGGGCCAGCCGTGGCCTCTACTTCCGCAGCCCTAGTATCTGCCTCTGCCTTGGAGGGGGCAAGGGCTCGGATGAAATCATCTCGCCTGGCCATGTCTCCATCCACGGTGGAGAAGAATTGTTGACGATGTCCAGTTGTTACGCAAATAATTTTGAATGGGCGACCCCCCCCATGTCATTATCGAAAACGTCTAAGGCGCACACGCGAAAGGTTAACCCGTTGACGTAAACAGCGGAGGTTTTGCATTCCCTGAGGTCCGAAACGGTCGCAATGGCGCGGCTAAACACCTCTTCTAAAACATCCTTGGTTAATTCTTCTCGGGATAATTCGTGCCTGGGACTCTTGGGGCTTCTGGTAACTTGATACATAATGTGGGTGTTAAGAGACCGGAATTATGCGGCAAACCAACGGGCAAGTCAAGGGTGAAAATTTTTGGCTTTCTTTGGGGGCAGGGGCTTTACGGCGAGGCTGTTTTAGGGTTTAATACAGGGGCTCTTTGAAAAGTGGGGATGTACAGGTATTCGACAGAGTGATTAAGGCTTTGTTAATTGCAATCACGGGGTGGCGCTGTCCCCCGGTAGATCCGTCCAGCGCAAAATATGTGCTAAAACTTCTGTTGATGCACTAGCTGCAAAACTAGCTGCAAGAGAGGGCTTCGGTCTTCGCCTTGCTGCAGTTCCTGTAGCTGCATAAATCCGACTTATTCGGATATCGTCCGCCTAGCCCACACCTGCTTAAGCTTTGCGGGCGTAACTTAGCAGGTTAAGGCTTTATAGAGCCGTCTCGTCTATAGAGCTCGAAAACTTAGAGAATAGGCGCCAGTGTTTTTTGTTCTTCTTTTATGCCGGCGATGA
>CAZCLD010000029.1:0-15858 GCA_964499425.1 uncultured Candidatus Peribacteria bacterium
AGGTAAATGGCCAAAATGGATGCCAGGGAGCCTGATCATTATCAATCTGAAAGTGAAGATGCGGAGTTGTCGCTGTACCCGTTGAACCAGACAGAGCAATCTGCTCTCCCTTCAGCACAGTATCGCCCTCTTCAACCAAATTCGAACTATTATGACTGTACGAGGAATAGAAAACGGTAGTAGCACTTGAACCATTAATCTGAGGAAAATTGTTGTGCATGAGAACAATATGATGTCCAAATCCTGAGCTCTGAGCTGACTCTTTTATAACGGTACCATTGGCAATCGCGAAAATGGGGGTGCCTTCAGGTATTTTTATATCCACAGCAGGATGAGAACCAGCGCCTTCAACCCCATCTAACTCATAACTACCTAAATAAGGGACAGAATAAGTGATTTTAGCATTCCTAACCAAATCATCATCGGGATTTCCCCAAACTAACTCATCCGTACTCTTTTGAAGCTGAGTAGGATCATAAGTCGGGATAGCAACCAAATCAGTATCATCAAGCTCACTATAAGCGAGATCCCATTTAGAAGATTCTAGACCTACCCAATCTGGAACCATTTGAATTGGATAAACAGTTCCATCAAAAGGCTCATGCTCAGGCCAATCCAAAATACTCGCCCTATAAAGCCAGCTACCATCCATAAACCCAACTGTCCCAGTAACTAGCAAAGTGGCGAGAGCAAGGAGTCCTCCCCTAAAACGTAACTTAGTAGATTTTGTCCACATAATAGTTTATTTTGTTTTTAATTTCCCATAATTATAGCATGATAATCAGCAAAAGTACAGAACAGACTCAGCGATTAGCAGGCACAGTCGCCGAAAAAATAAAGGGCGGTGGAACTGTTTGTCTGTACGGAGATCTTGGAAGTGGCAAAACCACTTTTACAAAGGGAATAGCGGAGAAATTCAACATCGAAAAATTCTCAATAAAGAGTCCAACCTATACATATATAAGGCATTACCAAATGGATCGCTTCAATCTCTATCATATTGACCTATATAGGTTAGAGGAGGTTGATGAGCTATTACTAAACGAAATTGAGGAAATAAGTGAGAATAGGAGAAATATAATCGTTATAGAATGGGCTGACAGAATGAAAAACAATCTGACTGGCAAAAGGATTGAAGTCCACTTTGAATACCTTGGCGAAAATGCTCGTAAAATCAAAATCAATGATTGAAAAGGATATAGAAGAAATCTATAAGGAATTTCATGTCCCTCATCACATAATTAACCATATGAAGGCAGTCGCAAACGTATGCGAGATTTTGTGTAGGGCCCTAAGGGAGAAAGGTATCAAGGTGAATATAAAACTAGTAAAAAAAGCAGCTCTACTACATGATGTGCTGAGGGTGTGTGATATCAACAGCTTTGATGACAAGTATTTTTCATCTCACAAAAAAAGAGGGGATATCCCAGTCTGGAAGGAGCTAAGAGAGAAATATGGAAAAATCGGACATGAAAAAGCAATGGCCAAAGTACTCAAAGATCGAGGACAAGAAGATTTGGCCAAATTAGTAAGCAAACACGCATTCTTCGAAATTGACAATCTCAAAAATTGGGAAGAAAAGATTCTCTACTATGCTGACAAGAGAATAGACAGAGACAAAATAGTTAGCCTAAAAAAGAGATTCGAAGAAGGATCAAAGCGTAATAGGAAGATTGACGATGATCACAAAAAAATCGCTCAATACGAAAACAGAGTTTACCTTTTAGAAGAGGAATTTAGGGAGATTTTAGGTGAAACTATTGATGAGATCTAAGGTAGATGGCCCAACCCGACCAGCACCAAGTGAATCTGTAGAGTCAATGAGATTGTGTTCAATCTGGAATTTCTCTACTGCGTCTCTGGTAACTTGACCATAGTAATCTGTAATCAGGCTGCCTTCAAAAAAGCCTCTGGCCTTCAGGAATTTCTGAAGACTAACCACATCAGGACCGACTGCCCCATATCCTAGCTCAGAAGCTAGCAGCTGTGGGAACTTCTCTGCAGTAGTAAGGGCAACTTGAGTGGTAGTATAGGTTCTAGCTACAATTATCTCGTTCATGCGATCACGGGTCTTGGGCCCAAATATTCCAGCCCCAATCGAATCCATGTCTCCAACCAATCTTTGTGACTGCTGAAACTTAAAAACCGCGTGCTCGGTTATGGGTCCGTAATAACCACTCAAATCAGTCTTAAAAAAGTTTAGACGCTTAAGTTCACTCTGAAGCTCAGTAACCGCAGAACCAGAACTGCCAAGCTTAAGATCAACATCCAATTTAGCGGTAGACGCTGATGGCGCCACGGTAGTATTAACAACAGGTGCAGATGAAACAGAATCGCCAGAGATAGTGTTAAATGAATCATAAACCATTACACAATCGCGAGGAGTTCTTTCCTCATCAGAATATCCATCAAGAGCTATTTGCTCAACAATCGAATCATTCTGACCATAAACTACAACATCAAAGGTTCGTTTGCCCCAATTCATGGCTCTCTCAAGACCCTTGTCACCATATCCCATCCAAACGTCGAGTCTATCATAGACACCAGGGATCCCATTAGAAGCCTTTATTGCGCCTCCTCGATCATGTACTGCCACAATCCCAATTCCTGGAATATCCATCTTAGTCCCAAATGCATAGCTCTTTGGAGCAGCAATCATTCCAGGGTATACCGGAGTACCATCTGCGCTATTTACACCACTTCCATTTAATCGGATGTCGCCCTCATAACTCCCGGTAACATACCGATTTTGACAAGGGAGGGGAGAGTAATAGGCAGATATGGTAAAAGTTCTACTATAAGGATAATTAACATTGCCATCTGCGGCAGCCAGCTCCTGTGCGACAACAAGTTCTCCATGAAAGGTTGAGCCAGTCGCCACAGTGAAAAATGCCAGAATAACTACAAATAGATCCGTGAACACTCTTTTTAGGAAATCCAATACCTTCATTTTTGTTTTTATTTTTGTTTAAAAATTTCCTGAAATTATACCACAAAAAGCGAACACAAGCCCGAAGGGGGACTTGCAATTTACATGAATTATGCCGTTATAAAATTACCTAGGTAGCACCTATTCTCCTCAAAATCTCGCGATCTACAAAATCCCTATCACGACCATATTTGAGGCGAGAAAGCTGTTTATAGGCCTCAGAAGCCTCTCTGTCACCCTCCTCAGTATAGGGATTAATGGGGATAATACTAAAAGGTCGACTTGGTTGAGTATCAATAGATAGCTTCATGCATGCTTTAAATTTATCGATATTAATCAGATCCTGATCACTAAAGACAGGAGCCATTTCCTTAGCCATGTGCTCAGCATCCTGGGCGCCAATCTTATAACACATCATTGACCCAATATTTCCAAAAACTGCATCCTTGAGATTCGCCCCCTTCTTACGTCCACCGGTTTCATCCTCAAGTTGCCCCAAGTACTGATGAGCAATCGCAAGTCCAAGGCGATACTTTCTTGCCTCTGACAAAATAGTCTCAATACTCTCAGTTACATAATTTTGGAACTCATCGATATATAGGAAGAAATCCTTGCGATCCTTCTTGTCAATCTTTTGCCTTTTCAAAGCAGCCATCTGTATTTTTTGCACAATAATCAAACCAAGAAGTTTAGAATTGATTTCACCCACTGTACCCTTGGAAAGATTCATCAAAAGAATTTTACCTTCCTGCATAACCTCACTGAAATCAAAAGCAGAGTTAGTTTGTCCAATGATGTTCCTCATCATCGTATTCGTAACAAATTGACCAAATTTAGCAGCAAAGTAAGGAATCATTTCCTGCTTCTCCCTGGCGCCCGTTTTAGCCATTTGGTGATCCCAGAAAGAAGCTACAACGGGATTAGTTACATGCTGACGTTTAACCTTGGCAAAGTCATCATCTGTAAAGAGCCTTACGATATCGGTAAGAGCACCACCGGCGGGATCTGACATCAAAGTCAAACAACCATTTCTGAAATAATCCTGAATTCGAGGTCCAAAAACCTCTTCATCAAATAGCTTGATCATAATATTCATAGAATCCAGGGCCACAAGCTCCTTGTCCTCCCAGGTATCTCCTTCAAGCAGATTCAGGCCAAGAGGTCTATCCATATCAGACGGATCAAAATAAATGACATCATCAGCCCTCGATCTCGGCACAAATGGCAATATGTCTTCAATCAATGATCCATGAGGATCTATTACACAAAGCCCATTACCATTTTTGAGATCCTGTCTTATCATGACTTGCAGGATGGATGATTTACCAGTACCCGTTTGCCCAATGACATAAAAATGTCTAAACCGATCTTCATTCTTCATTCGTATTTCTTTCTTCTCATTTCGATGGACATTGTGGCCGAGTAACAAGCCTTCGTCAGGAATGTTAGGAGGCGCAGGGGCAATCTTGAAGTTTTGCCATGCAATACAAGTCTGCTTATTAAAGCGAATGTTTGGTATGTGAAAAAGACTAGCAAGCTCCTCTGGAGAAAATATCATTCTCTGCCTCAAAACAAATTGATTAACACCACGCCGGAAATTTCGAAAAATAAAATTTGAAATAAGAGCCTTGTTATTATGCCATCTTGTATAGTCCAACTGATTGGCATTAGTCGTATTGAATTGAGAAAAAGCACCCCTCATAGAAACCAAGTTTGTCCTGGCCTCTTGTTTGGTTTTGGCTGAGGAAACAAGGCGGATAACAGTCTCAAATCCTGACTTAGCATTCTTCTCCTCAATCGCCTTAACCTCTTCATCGGTAATCGGTGTAGTCCTCGTACTTACACCATCCTTGTCCATATTCTGAACATTCTCACCACGCACAATGAGATCAAAGAGTGAGCTCACCCATGTTATAGGATTATACCACTCGAACCCAGACCCTCCCTTGCTCTGAAATATCTTGCTAGCAACCTTTCGACCCTTTTTCTGCCAGCCATCTTTGCGGGGCCGAACCATTATCTGTATAGCTGCACCCTCGTCCTTATCAATCTTTGACAAGGAATTAATGACAGCATTCAAGGGATCAGCGGTCATACGACTATATGTTTTAAAAGGGAACCAAAATTTCTTCTTTGCAACGATAAATAGAGACTCGACTTTGCTCTTAGGCTGAAAAATATTGTAATCCTCAACCTGCTCTACGTGTGATTCAGGATAAAATGCAGTTAATTGCTTCTCAACAATTTCTGTGAGCTTTCTTGGACAAACAATGAAGAATCTAACCTGTCCCTCTATCACAGCATATTCAAATGAAAGAAAATCCTGGGAAGTAAATATTTTGTACCATTCTCGAGTATAAAGACTGTGTAGAGACTCAAAGAATTGGGTCATAACTCCACCTGTGATCTCCTTAAAGTCCTTCTGGGTAGAATACGCTTCGCCCTCGACCTCTCTGTCCTCCTTGGATTCGCGCTTAGGGACTCGGATATCAAGAAAAACCATATTAAAGGAGCGCGCTAAGTTCATCCTATAGCGAATATAACGAAACAAACCAGCAATCGCCGCGACTGCTCCAATTATGATTAGGATTACAATTAGCCAAGTGGGCATCAAAATGCAATTAAAGTCTTATCATTCTAGCATTATTTGTCCTTTATATCCACCTTTATATGAAGTTCTTCAAGCTGTTCCTTAGGCATAGGTGAAGGTGCACCCAACATAAGGTCCTTAGCCTTTTGATCTTTCGGGAAGGCAATAACCTCACGGATGTTGGGTTCATCAGCAAAAATCATCACCAATCTATCAAGTCCCCAAGCAATACCACCATGAGGCGGAGCCCCATATTCAAAGGCCTCAAGCATATGACCAAATCGTTGCTCTGCATCCTCGTCAGTAATTTCCAAAATATCAAAAACCTTCTTTTGAACCTTTTGCTCGTGAATCCTTATTGAGCCACCAGCAATTTCATTTCCATTTAGGGCTATGTCATAGGCTTTTGCTAAAGCGGTCTTGGGGCTTTTCTCTATATCCTCATAACTATGAGGAGCAGTAAAAGGATGATGTACAGCGTCGAGCCTACCTGATTCTTCATCATGCTCAAACATGGGGAAATCCTTCACCCAACAAAATGCAAAGAGATCCTCGTCAATCATTTTAAGCTCATTGGCGACAGCAAGACGAACATATCCAAGAGACTCACATGCAATCTCAAAAGAATCAGCTGAAAAGAAAATGATATCGCCTGACTGGGCATTGCACCGCTCTATGATCGCAGCTGTTTCCTCATCTTTAAAAAACTTAAGGACAGGTGACCTAGGGCCCTCCTTGTCCATAATTATATATGCCAAACCCTTAGCCCTATAAATCCTAGCAATCTCAGTAAATTCATCAATCTGTTTCCTAGTAAATGTGGCGGCCCCTGGTACTCTCAATGCCTTTACCACACCCCCACCTTCAACGGCAGATTTAAACACGGAAAAATCACAGGTACTGGCTATATCTGAAATATCTGAAAATGGAAGATCAAATCTCAAATCCGGCTTGTCACTACCATACAAATTCATTGCCTCATCATAGGTTAAGACCGGAAAAGGGGTCTCCTTAATCTTCTTGTGCGGTGCAAATTGCTTGCAAAGCGCAATCAACAGGCGTTCTTGAACATCCATTACTTCCTCCATCTCAACAAAAGACATCTCGACGTCCAATTGAGTAAACTCAGGCTGCCTATCACCTCTTTGATCCTCATCCCTAAAGCACCTCGCTATTTGGAAGTACTTATCAAAGCCTGCAATCATCAAAAGCTGCTTAAGTTGCTGAGGTGACTGAGGCAAAACATAAAATGTCCCCTCATAAAGGCGAGAAGGCACCAAATACTCCCGGCTCCCCTCAGGCGTTCCCTTTATGAGAATAGGTGTTTCAATCTCAGCAAATTCCTCCTTATCTAAAAAGTCACGTACAAATTTGATGATTTTATTTCGTAGCAAAATGTTGTTCTTAAGCCTCTCCCTCCGGAGATCCAGATATCGATATTTCAGGCGCAAATCTTCGCCCACTTCCTTTGACTGATCAATTTCAAATGGGGGAGTCTTAGATGTATTAAGAACTTCAAGCTTCTTAACAAGAACCTCAATCTTTCCAGTGTCCATGCTTTCGTTTGCTTGCCCCTCCAATCTTTCTCTAACTTCTCCCTCGATCATTACAACATACTCACTTCTAACTGTGTCCATCATTTCATGAGCAGCAGAAAAATCCTCAGGGTCAGACACAATTTGGGTGAGACCATATCTATCTCTCAGATCAATGAATATCACACCTCCATGATCACGACGTCTATGAACCCAACCGGACAAAGTAACTGATTGACCAACACACTTTTCATCTAAATCATTACAATTGTGAGTTCTATATTTAGGCATATTAAGTATTAAAAAAAATGCAGTCCAATCTTAGAGAAGAACCATCTATTTAGCAATATTTAAAAAATCTGCAATCTCCTTTTCAAGAGAGGCAGACAGCTTTATACCGAAAGGCAATTTGATCCTCTTTTCAGCACCAGGAAAGTAAAGCTCGGTCGGAGTATCTCCCTTATTTTTGAGCAAAAACTCTTTCAACGACTTCATCCTATGTGGTTGGATATCTTGAGGAATATTGATCATAAATGGAGAAGTCAAACTCTGCCTAGGTGCAATGTCGAAATCCTCAATATCAGCTTTTGCAGATCCCTTCTCCTTAATCTGAAGATCCTCTTCCTCATCGGTTTCCCCTAAAATATCATCCAACATACGAAGGGCAATGTCAGATTTATCCTTAGGATCATAGAAGCCAGAGTTCTTCGCATTTTCGGTCATAGTTTCAAGCGACAATATCTTTGCAGTATCACAAACGATCTGATACTGATCCCTTCTTAGATCCAATTTCCCATTAAAGCCGACAACCATATCCTCGGCCAATTCTGATCCATAGGCTGCCATAGATTTTGGGAACATGATCCCATTAACCTTCCCACTCGGATCCTCAATTACAAAAGTAGCCATATAAGTACCTGAGCGAGTCAAAATTTTCTTAAGGCCCGTGATAATACCCATAACCTGAACCTTTTTATTTACATCCTTCTTTGTCATTTCGCCAATGAGATGCCCTTTCTTTCCAATATATCTCCTAAAGCCCCTAAGCGGATGCCCGGTAACATACATACCCAATAATTCCTTCTCAAAACGAAGGCGCTGCATATTCGTGGATTTAGGAACATCTTTCAATACGAAACTACACTCCTTCTGATCTTCATCACCAAGGACACCAAAAATATCAGTTTGACCATTAACAGACGAAGACTGAGAATACTTGGAGTATTTAGATACCTCCTCATAATTTTCAGATATTTGATTGCGATCTCCAAATTCGTCCATGGCACCACTTAAAGCAAGCGCCTGGATTAATTTCTTATTTACGATGTGTGAAGGAACGCGCTTCGCAAAATCTTCAAGGGATTTGAAAATTCCACCGGCTGTTCTCGCTTCAATGATTGCTTTAATAGGCCCTTCACCCACGCCTTTAATAGCGAGCAATCCAAAACGAATTTTCTTTTTGTCAGTCACAGTGAAATGCGAAAAAGACTCATTAATAGACGGCGGCATGACGTCTATCCCCATTTCTGTACACTCCTTTATCTCCAAAACTACACGATCAGTGTTCCCCGCATCGCTACACAAAAGAGCAGTCATGAACTCGACGGGAAAGTGGGCCTTCAAATAAGCAGTTTGATAAGCAATTAGACCGTAACAAACAGCATGAGCCTTGTTAAAACCATAGCCAGCAAATGGCTCAATAACCTTCTCAAAAACTTCTTTTGCAAATTTCTCTTTATGTCCATTCTTCATCGCACCTTCCACAAATTTTTGCCTCTGTTTTGCCAAAAGAGAACTAATTTTCTTTCCAACAGCCTTTCTCAAAATATCAGCTTCACCCGGAGTGAAGCCTGCAAAATCCCGAGCAATCTGCAGGATTTGCTCCTGATAAACAGCCACACCATGGGTTGGCTCTAAAACTGTCTTAAATGAGTCGTGCAAATATTTTACCTTCTTCGGACTGTGCTTCCCCTCAATATACTTAGGAATCCATTCCATAGGACCAGGACGATAGAGTGCCCCCATTGCCACTATGTCCTTAAACTCGGTTGGTTTAAGTTGTTTTAGATATCGTTTCATTCCTCCAGATTCCAACTGAAAAACACCAGTTGTATCGGCCTTTTGCAATAATTTGAAGGTTTTCTTGTCGTCTAGTGGGATCTTGTTGATATCAATCTCCTTTCCTTGAGTTTCCTTGACAATCCTCTCAGTTTCCTCAATGACAGTTAAGTTCTTCAACCCCAAAAAATCCATCTTTAAAAGCCCTAAATCCTCAAGTGGTTTCATTGAATACTGAGTAACAATCTCCTCGCCTCCTGAAGCCCCAAATTGCATAGCCGTATAGTCTACAAGGGGATTTTCGGCAATGACAACCGCACACGCATGGGTACCAGCATGACGCACAGTGCCCTCCAATTTGATTGCATAATCCAGAAGGACCTTAGAACGAGCATCATTATCATAAATGTCCTTTAAAGCTGGATCTTCCTTCACAGATACCATCAGAGGAGGTTGTTTGCCAAGAATGGGGGAGGGTAATGACTTTGCAAGCTGGTCAACCTCTGCGTATGGATATCCCAATGCTCGACCAACATCTCTTACAGCAGCTCTAGGAGCCATTGTTCCAAATGTGATTATCTGAGCGACATTCTCACGACCATACTTTTCAATTACATATTCCAAAACTTCATCCCTTCTCTTATCAGCAAAATCAATATCAATATCGGGCATACTCACTCTCTCAGGATTGAGGAATCTCTCAAAAAACAATCCGTATTTGATAGGATCCAAGTCTGTAATGTACAAGGACCACGCCATTATGGATCCTGCTGCAGAACCTCGGCCTGGCCCAACAACAATGCCTTTATCCTTGGCATACTTAACAAAATCATGGACGATGAGGAAATAAGTCTCAAAGCCCATACTCTTTACGGTTTTTAGTTCGTAATCAAGCCTGTCCATGTAATCCTTAGGTACCTTTTTGCCCCCAAATCTTTCCTTGAGCCCACTCTCACAGAGTTGTCTCAAGTAGATATCATGCTTCAGATTTTGAGGAGTCTTGAAAGAGGGGATTAAATTGTTGCCAAATTCCAATTCAACATTGCAGCGTTCAGCTATTTTCGTAGTATTTGTGATCGCCTCTGGAACGTCCTTAAAGGCAGTTTTAAGCTCTGCAACGTCACGTATAGAGTAGTCTCCAGTATATCTCATCCTATTTTCATCATTAACTGTTGCAGCGGTTTGAATACAAAGGAGAATATCGTGAGCATCACTATCCTCAGGTCTTGGATAGTGAGAATCATAAGTCAAAACCAAACCCAATCCGTACTTCTTAGAAAGTTCCTTAAGCCTAGTGTTAACTATTTCCTGGCTCTCCAAAAGGGGATTATCCTGTAACTCAAGAAAATAATTATCCTTCCCGAAAATCTCTATATGAGTTTTCACAAGATTGTCTACTTCTTCATCGTTCTCAGACAAGATTAGCCGCGAAAGATGTCCAGCTATACAACCGCTCAAAGCAATCAAACCCTCGCTATAGGTTTTAAGAAGGCTATAGTCTACCCTCGGTCTATAATAAAATCCCTCCAAATGACCTTTTGTAACAAGTTGAAGTAGGTTTTGATATCCCTTGTTATTCTCCGCCAAAACCGTCAGATGATAGGGTTTTGTATCTATCTTTGCCTCCTTGTCAAATCTCGTGCGGGGGGCAACATATAGCTCAGACCCAAGTACAGGCTTAACACCTACATCCTGACAGGCCTTATAGAATTCTACTAATCCATAAGTCACGCCATGATCGGTCAGTGCAGCAGCAGGATATCCCAATTCTTTAGCCCTTAGAGCTATTTCCTTTGGACTTCCAAAGCCATCAAGCAAGCTGTAGTGAGAATGCGCATGAAGATTTACAAAGGACATATATTAAGCATAATTAGATAGCAGGTGCACATGCATGTGAAATATCTCTTGCCCGGCCTCGCTGCCCACGTGAACCTGGAGCTTGTAGGCCTTAAGAGAAAGATCATCAGCAACTCTCTTTGCAGCCCAGATGAGCTCACCCATTATAGGACGATCTGCTTGTTCCATATCAGCAACCGAGGGAATGTGTTTCTTAGATACAATTAAAAGATGAGTTTTTGCCTTTGGGTTTATATCCCTAAAAACCACATAATCCTCCTCTTCTAACAAAAACTCGGTCCCCATGCCACCCCCGATTATGCTGCAGAAAATACAATCACTCATAATAAATAACATTAGAAAGTAGCTCGATTATAGCCATAAACCGGATCTATTTCCTAGGGCTTTTTTTTGGAATTTTCTTTGGATCAAGCTTATAAACTGCTCTACCAATTCTCACAAATTGAGGATTTTTCTGGAGATTTAAAGATATCGTACCTTTCTTTACATGACGCTGTTTCAAAACACCTTCGATGATCTCTTGCTTAGTCATTGGACTCTTTTTCTTTAGAAGCTCCCCGATAACTTCCGCAACTGTGCCTCTCTCATAGCCAAGCTCCTTTAAAGCATAAAGGCCACGACCGACCAAAACAAATTGATCGTATCTGATCAGCTCATTGTGAACAGCCTGGACAGTCACAACTTTCTTATCGAAAGCAGCTTCAGCAATCTTATTTGCAATCTCAACAAAGTGTAGAGGCTTCTTTTCTTCTTTCAAAATTATATAAGCCTTGTCCCTTATGCTTCTTGGATTGATGTGTCTCCAAGTCATAAGCCCAAAACCACCATCAGTTCTTTTCAGCCTTTTATCAACTTCAAGAGATGAGATAATCATTGGGTCAGTCTGATCGCCAAGTTTATCACCCAAATTCTGTCTCACTTGGGTCACCAACTTGCTGTCATCCATAACCTCTCCCTTCTTTTTGAGAATAGCCATTCCAGAGGAAATGACAGAGCTAACTAAAGCCAAATCAATTTCTTTTAGACACCAGAATGGTTCATATAGGTTTGTTTTTTCTATTTTATTTATATTCAGATTTATGTTCAAAGCCAGACAAATGATATGAGAATCCACATCGTATTTCGAACGAATCAAATTAAGAATCTCACTCACAAGCTTACGCTCTAAAAGAACACCTCCATTTTCACGAATTACCTTGTCGGCGATTTCATTCACTACACTTAGCCTTGTAGTTTGTACAGTTCTACGTAACTTCCCCAAAGCTATTTTCTCGATTTGTCTAATTCTCTCACGAGTAACAGAGAACTTCTGTCCAATGCTCTCTAAAGTTCTCTTAGGCTTATTATCTAAACTGAATCTTTGTACAATTACATCCTTCTCCTTTGTCGTGAGGACCATAAACATTTCCTCGATGACATCAGCCAGATTTACACTAGTTGCCGTCTGATCAGCCATATTTACTACTATTTAAATGTGAATCATTTCCAGCGAGACTTAAGATATTCTTTTCCCATACACTTGTCAAGCAAGAAATTTGATATGGACGCAATATTGTTTTATAAACATAAAACCGAAATAGACACAAATTTACTCCAAACTACGTAATTAGTCAAACTTATTTTTCAATATTTTTTAATGTTGCAATTTAACTTGCTCTAAGTAGAATAAATTTGCTAAGGGCGAGTGGTGGAATTGGTAGACACGCTAGTCTTAGGAACTAGTGGCTTTATGCCGTGAGGGTTCAAGTCCCTCCTCGCCCACCAAAAATTCTCCAGGTTCAGCCTTTACCAAAAGGTCAATATTCGACAAACCAAGGGGGAATCCACCAGCTCGAAAAAGCTCTGGTCTAAAATCACTAGCAAACCCAAAATATACACCCTCGGGATGCAATACACGCTCAATCTCAACTTCAACCTCATGTCTATACTGGCCATCAGGCAAAACCTGTGCATCTATACCTGAAGTAAAAATGCTCACAGAAGCATCTGGCAATCTCTTTAAGAAACTCAGCATATCAGCATCCTCAACCGCTGCAGGTATCATCCTTAGATCATCAGCACTAGCACGCTCTGCACCCACAGCCCTTTTCCTATAGGTATCAAATGATTGCCTTTTGCCCTCTGGCGTAGACGATATTGAAGTTCTACTGAGTATATTTGCCCGATGCTTCTCTACACCCACATAGGCTTCAGCACCAAGTAAATCAACCATGAAATAAGCCAAAGGGGATTCTCCCGGTCCGAGATCGACAACAACTTGCCCACTAAAAAGTGATCTTAATAACCTGGCTAATTCCAGCAATCGCGTACCTGCAGGTGATCCCTGAAGAATCTCATCATTAAGAAAACAACATCTGAAGAGTAGCCGCTGAAATAAATCAGGAACAAACTGATTTGAATAATCATTGCCTGTATTCCTGGGAATCGTGTCACCTGATTTAGGTTCAGGGTTTGATAACAAGTGAATCCCCACACTCTGTAAGAAGCCAGACAAGCGTTCTGCTGCATCCCTAAACACAGAGGGATCCGGCTCCACTAAGCCATCTACCAGTCGAAGGGCAGCAGGGGCAATATCCGGAATTATTTCTTCAACAGAAACAAGACTTCCACGTCTTTTTTCTCTTTGGACAGACCTTTCCATCAAAATTTCATTAATAACAAGAAGACCATCATAACAGAAAAAAGCTGCGTGTCAAGAAGCAGAGCATAAGGTTGTCACTCCTTAGAAATCTTCAAGCTCATATCTACCCCCGGTACACCATAGGTCAAACAACCCATTGAAATGATATCTACCCCAGTCTTAGCATAATCCAGGACAGTCTTTTCATTTATCCCACCCGAAGCCTCAAATAATAGATCATCATAAAATCCGGCCTCTTTTATCTTTTTCATTGCCATACCCACATCCTCTGCAGACATATTATCAATCAAAAGAACTCCAACAGTGCGCAATTTCTCTCCGAGGAACCCATAAAAGGCCTTGGCACAGGCCAGAACATCATCAATATTCCTGACTTCAACCTCAACAAAGCGACTATCGACCTTGCTCTCAGTAATCCTTTGCAACAAAAGACCAAAATCTCGATCCACAAGGTCAATGTGATTATCTTTTACCAATATCGCATCAGATAAATTCAGCCTATGACTCCCACCACCACCAATAATACACGCCCTCTTATCAAGCAAACCCCACAAAGTTTTTCTAGTTGGAGTAATCAAAACATCATGATCAGCAACCTTATCCACAATCCTCCGAGTAAGTGTAGCAATCGAACTCATTCTCATAATGAAATTCACAACAACTCGCTCTACAGCAAGTAGGTCATGAACATCCGCTTCAATTTCCATCAGTACGTCACCTTTTTTAAAACTATCGCCATCGCCAGCCTTAAAATCAAGCTTAAACTGCCCTTTAATGCTCGGTCTGAACTTGGCATCTGCATCGACCAGAAAATACCGAATCTCTTCTTCGCCAGCAAAAATCCCGTCAGCCTTTGCAATCAACTGCCCTCGAACTTCCTTTTTGTCAGGGAAAACGCTATCAGTAGTTATATCTCCTTTTAGCCCCAGATCTTTCTCCAATTCCAAAAATGTATACCGAAAGATCCATTGTTTATAATTATTGTTATTAACATTCAAGAAAGTATCTGCTTTGTGTGTAAACTCTCTGAGAGGTTTTCTATCCATGTGTTTAGGTTACTGCAAACATCCTATCAAATGCCTTGCGCGCTTTTGTAGCTACCTTCCTATCAACTCTCACAACAGGTTTCTCATTCATAAGCGCTTCAAGAACTGATTCTAGCGTATTTTTCTTCATATCGAAACACATATTGCACAGTCCATGAAATTTCTTGCCCGGTACCGACCGATGAAGTCTCTCCGTCATTCCACACTCAGTAAGAACGAAAAACTCGTCGGCAGGGTCCTCCTTAGCACATTTAATCATTCCACTAGTGCTAGAAACATAATCTGCAACCTCTAAAACCTCAGGTTTTGACTCGGGATGAGCGATTATTTTAGCCCTTGGATGCGTCGACCTAACCTCATCAATGTAATCCCTATTAACATAATGATGTACGGGGCAATAACCCTTCCAGGCAATTATCTTCTTCTCAGGAACTTTTGAAGCCACGTATGCAGCTAAATTCTTGTCAGGCACAAATATAATTTCCTTCTGCGGTAGAGATTTCACAACCGCAACAGCATTTGAGGACGTACAACAAATATCTGATACGGCCTTAACCTCAGCCGTAGAATTAACGTAAGTAACAACAGCCGCATCCGGATGTATCTTTCTAAATTTCTTCAATTTGTCAGCTTCGATCATATCAGCCATAGCACATCCAGCATCAATATTTGGCACTACTACCTTCTTTCCAGGATTCAAA
This sequence comes from uncultured Candidatus Peribacteria bacterium, assembly GCA_964499425.1. Classification (GTDB taxonomy): domain Bacteria; phylum Patescibacteriota; class Gracilibacteria; order UBA1369; family LOWO2-01-FULL-3; genus JAQBYK01. Next base: position 15,358 of record CAZCLD010000029.1, read on the forward strand.
ATAGCTGCACTTTCTGCCATAAACAGCACTCCACAAAAAACAATCATCCTGGCCTCAGTCTTAGCAGCCTCCAAGCAAAGGCCAAGTGAATCACCAGTGAAATCTGCTACATCATAAATCTCGGGTCTCTGATAATTATGCACCAGAATAACCGCATTCTTCTCGCGTTTAAGCTCATTTATTTTTGATACAATACTCATCAAACGAAGACTACATCACGCCATGGACATAGCGCAACCAAAGAGTTTTTAGGCTATCTACAGCCGCCTTTCCAATTCTAAGTAAAATTCCTCTTAACTCTCGAATCTTTCTCATAATATTGGACATTTCAAAATAATTCATCTCGCCTGGCTTTCTAAGCATCTTCATAGCCTTCTTGTGAAGATAATCAATTTCCTTCTTAATTTCACGCTCAATCTGACTTCTCATTGCCTTCTCGGAAGGCAGCTTCTTTAGTAATTCCTTTCTAATTTGTGTTGGGTCAAATTTCTTTGCCTTGCC
>CAZCLD010000030.1:0-15845 GCA_964499425.1 uncultured Candidatus Peribacteria bacterium
GAACCTCCGACCTCCGGGTTATGAGCCCGACGAGCTGCCACTGCTCTACCCCGCGTCATTTTAGTGCCCAAAAAAGATAATCAAATCACACCCTAAAGTCAATCAACAAAGAAAAAGTCCCACCATGCTTCTACGTTGGAAAGTCCAGAGTATTTGGCATATTCACCTACATCCAAATCCTCATCAAATTCTTCATCACCCAAAACATCAGGCGAAAGCACAATAATCTCCTCACCAGCATTTACCAATCCCAAATTTTGCTTTGCAATCTTGTCTATATATTCTTGCGAAGTAAAATAAAGATAATCCTCAGTCTTTTGACGATTTTCCTCCTCAATAAGGGCATTCTCATTCTCAAAAGCTACAATGTATTTATCAACCTGATAACTGTTATACACATTTTTCGTAAGCGAATACAAAAGATAACTAACAAGCACAAACTCAACAATAATAATTAGCTTGGTGAAACTTGATGTATGAGAAAAGCGAGAAGACATTTTAAAGCTTTAAAACGTGAAAACTTTAACATAGAATAGGTCCATGACAAAACACATTCATTTCATTGGAATTGGAGGAATTGGCACTTCAAGCCTTGCTCAAATTTTCCACGAAAAAGGAAAGAAAATATCTGGATCAGATATCGCGCCATCACAGATAACCAAAACCCTAAATCGTAAAGGGATAAAGGTCACCATCGGCCACAAAAAGGAGAATATCAACAAGACACATCAACTAATAATCTATTCTCCGGCAATCCCCAAATCAAATCCAGAGCTCAAGCAGGCAAAAAAACTCAAAATTAGAACAATTTCATATCCACAGGCACTCGGAGAATTAAGCAAGGACTATTTTACAATTGCAGTTTCTGGCACCCACGGAAAATCAACGACTACAGCCATGACTGCGCTCGCAATCAAAGAGCTCGATCCAACCGTAGTCATTGGCACCAAACTCAAGGAATTCAAAAATCGCAACTTTAAAGTAGGCAAAGGCAAATATCTAATCCTAGAGGCATGTGAATACAAGCGTTCATTTCTGAATTTGCACCCAGATATACTAGTAATCACAAACATCGAAGCAGAGCATCTTGATTATTTCAAGGACCTCAGCGATTACAAAAAAGCCTTCAGTCAGCTTGCCAAAAGAGTCTCCAAAAACGGAACAATTATAATCAACGAAAAGGACAGACACTCAAGAGACATCGTTAAAGACGCCAAAGCAAAGATACTCAGCTGGAACAAAATCTACAACAAAAAACTCAAAATCCCCGGGGATTTCAACAAACAGAATGCGACATTCGCAGAACAGACAGCCAAACTCCTCGGTATCAAGGACAGCACAATAAATAAAGCACTCAGGTCCTACGAAGGCAGCTGGCGACGTATGCAATACAAGCGGAAAAAACTGGGAAACCTAAAATTCATCGATGACTATGCCCATCACCCAACCGAGATTAAGCTAACCCTTGCAGCAATACGTGAAAAACACCCCACTGCACGTATACTTACGATATTCCAACCACATCAATACAGTCGTACCAAACTTCTGCTAGAACAATTCGCAGATTCATTTCACGACACTGATGAAGTAATCATCCCAAACATCTACCAAGTCCGCGACACACAGTCGGATCTAAAAGCCGTATCAGTCGACGACCTAGTCAAAGAAATCAAAAAACACACCAAGGCAAAAAATGGACATAGCTTAGAAAAAACCGCCATCTTCATCAAAGCAAACCACAAAAACTACGACTTGATAATTACAATGGGAGCAGGGGATATAAATGAGATCTATAAATACTTGTAGAACATCTAGCAAAATCATTATACACCCCAAATAAGGAGTTTGATCAAATAGGCCTTCCTAGGAAGTCATGGAAAAAGGCTTGTCTCCGCGTAACCAAATTTGACAGCATCCAAAATTGAGTAGTCACTTCGAGCCGGCCCGAGATCAGTAAGAAGAATACCAATCAGTCAACAATATCTACCTAAACGCAAAAATCATATTTACAACTTAATTCAATCCCTACTTTCTTTTCCAAACAGTCCCATCAGAGGTGTCTTCCAAAATTATTCCCTTCTTCAACAAATCATCACGAATCTCGTCAGATCTTGCAAAATCCTTATTACTACGTGCCTTTTCGCGTTCCTTTATCAAGGCATCGATCTCATCATCCACTTCCTCTTCTTCACTAAAGATAACACCCAAAACCTCGTCTACAGATTTTAAGAATTCCAAAATCACTTTTGAGTCACTACCATCAACCTCATCCCTATCCTTCAAAATATTAAATTTCTTTAAGAGCTCAAAAATACGCCCCAAAGCTCCGGATGTATCGAAGTCATCGTCCATCGAACTTTCAAAACCCCTTTTTGCCTCCTCTATCAAATCCTTTATTTTCACATTCGAACCGGAGACTTCGCTACGCTTCGTCTCTGTCCGCACAAAATCATGCAACCGCAAGAGCCCTGCCTTAGCCTGATCCAGTAACTTATCAGAGAAATTGATCGGATTCCGGTAATGAGTCTGCAAAAACATAAACCTCACAACCCGAGGATCGTATTTCTTAAAGATATCCTTCAATGTAAAGAAATTACCCAAGCTCTTACTCATTTTCTCATTGTCAACCTGGATAAAACCATTATGCAGCCAATACTTCGCAAATGTTCCCTCCCCAAAAGCCCCATGGCTCTGTGCGACCTCGCATTCATGATGAGGAAATTTGAGGTCAAGACCTCCACCATGAATATCAAAAGTCTCACCCAAATGAGTAAAGGACATTGCACTACACTCTACATGCCAACCTGGTCTACCATCACCCCAAGGACTCTCCCAAAATGGCTCCCCCTCCTTTTTGAATTTCCAAAGAACAAAATCCTGTGGATTGTGTTTCTCATCCTTCACTTCAACTCTCGAACCCATCTGTAACTCATCCAAGTTTTGCCTAGAAAACTCACCATATTTCTCAAATTTGCTCACATCAAAATAGACGCCATCATCTAAGACATAGGTATAACCATTCTTCTCAAGCTTTTTGATCAAATCTACCATCCCATCAATATGCTTCGTAGCATAAGGAATTACATCTGGAACCATTATTCCAAGAGCACCATAATCCTCAGTATACTCGGGAACTATCTTCTCAGTTAACTCAACCACAGAGATTCCTTCCTCCTCGGCACGATTAATCATCTTGTCATCAATATCCGTATAATTTGAAACAAACTTCACATCATACCCACGATAAATAAAATAACGCCTTATAACATCAAATGAAACCGCACTTCTACCATGACCAAGATGAGCGCGATCATAAACCGTAGGCCCACATAGGTAGAATCCAATTTTCCCATCCTCCAGAGGCTCAAAATCAACCTTAGAACTCCGCTGACTATCAAAAATCCTAATCATATTAGTTTATAAAGGCCAATAATTATTAATTGCCCAATTAAATCAGCCCCAAAAAGAGCAATCAATGGAGCAAAATCGATCATCCCAATTCGGTGAGGAATCTTTCTCGCCAAATCAATTACTGGATCTGTAGCACTATAAATAAAACCACCAATTCCACCCCTGGGGCGACCACGCCCCATCGTAAACCAGGAAATCAGAACTCGAGCAATGATAGCATAAACTATCAAATTCTTAAGGACAGTAACAAAATCCGCAGTAAAATTTATAGCAGCAACTTTATCCATTTCAAGCTGGATAGTATCAAAGACCTGTATGTTTTGAAAGCCTTCTTCTCCTTGATTCAGAATAAAATATACCTCCAAATGCAGAAAGCAAAATAAGCCACGTCACTTCTGGCCCACTATTACTAACGTCCTCTTCCATTTCCTCAAGAGCCTCCGCTCCATCAGCACCAAAGATAAAGGTAGGTGGGGGAGTGTAGACTACCGGAGCAGCAGGAGTTGATGCCACAATATCACTAAATGCAGAAGCTGTATTTCCAGCAGAATCGACTGCTAGAACAGTAAAGAAATGTTCCACTCCATTATTCAGATTCGGGATATACCAAGTCGTAACATTAGAGAAAGTATCGATAGCCTCAGTCAATTGATTTGGAGAAATTCCATAGTGAACACGATAATTCTTTATAGGGTTAGTTGAAGAACTAGGAGCAAGCCACCTTAAAGTAACTTTAGAGTCACTAGGAGCAGCAACTAAACCTGTGACATCTCCAACCTCAATAACCACCTCAACGGGCTTACCAACCTGTAGTACAGCCTGTGCTTTCAAATTGGATTCATTTCCAAGTTCATCAATAATCACAAAATCCAAGGGGTACTCTCCAAAATCCATTGGAGCGGCAACCTCAGCAGTATAATTCCCATCAGGAGTCTTCGCTAAATCATGAAGACTTCCATTTAATACCACGCTGGCCTTTGAAAGCTCATCAGAAGCACTTACCTTAATCGTAACTACGCTACCCGGATCAACTTCACCAGCAGGCTCAATAACCACCTGGGAAATCTCAGGGCCACTTACATCAATCCCTATATCAATAGGGTCACTAGTCTTCAGAATCGTTCCATCCTCATTTACACTAGCAACATATATTTTGTGAGCACCAGCAAGTAGAACACCTGTGGTGTACGTAAAATCACCATTCACATCAGCTATAAGTGATGTCATCTCAACATCATTATCAAAAATCTTAAGACTCGCTCCTGGAGCAGCCTTTCCACTGATAACCTGGACATTGCTACTGTAGGTATTCCCCGTAGTTGGATTTGAAATCACGATATCGGGACCATCATCAACAAACGAAGCTTCAACGACCTTAAAAGTCTCTTCTCCGAAAACAGCTGGATTTTCCAAATCAGTGATCTTCATATTATAATCTCCTACCTGCTGGAACATAAAAGCCAAGCTAAAAGTATGCGAACCCTGATCTGCAATCACAAAAGTATAATCATCAGGAGTTTTAGCAAACGACGCATTATCACCCTCAACAGAGAACCCTACCGTCCCTAGATAATCACTAGCCTTCGCATCCTGAGTATCATAAGCCGTAACCTTCACGGTAACGGTTTCACCTAGGGTAATGTTACTCGGCACATCTTCAAACTTAAAAGAGTCAACCGGCCCTCCTATAGAAAACGTTGATGCGTAATAATAATTCGGTTTCTTCTCAGCAAAAACATAATCCTCAGACTCGAAATATACTACTCTCGCCTTGGCATCCAAGATTTTATCAGCAGTAACATCATAAACAGAATACGTACTAGTTCCTGATTCCCGAGAGGAAACACTAAAACTGATATTCCCATTTTCATCGGAGAATTGGGAATCAGCAATTATCTCATCATTCTTAGAAGAAGAGATTAGCTTCACCTGATGTCCATCAATAGCATTTCCGTATTCATCAACTAGTCCAACGGTTAGGTTAGCATTTTCCCCAGAAGAACGAATTACCTGATCAGCAGGCAAAACAGTCGAGGATGCGCTAGATAGAACCCCTGGATATACTGTGAAGTAATTTGTACGACCAGATACACTGCCCTCAAGCCTGGCAGAGACACCATAAGATCCAGCCTCACGAGTATAATAATCGGATAAATCCACCAATGCTACCCCTTGATCATTACTGAGGGCAGTAAGTGAAATTACCTTGCCATTCGGCCTAACAACATCAAAAACCAACTCCTTGTCAGGTTCAACTTTGGATGTCCGTAAAACAGTAGAATACCCAGCAACAGTATCAAGACCATACGCTTCCATGGGCAAATTGCTGTCTGCAAAAGCGCTGGGTGCACAGAGCACCAAAATTATTCCCAAAATTAAAGTATTTTTTAACATCAAAACATTATACCTGAAAAAGGGTTTTCCTTCAATCCAGCAGGGGCATAACAGCGGCATAAGTCAAGCCTATAAATTCCTATGAAATATACCTAAATTCTGCTAAAATCCTGGCATGCTTAAAAAAGTATTATCCCTGTTCCTGCTGACAATTTTTGCCATCCCGTATTTCAGCTATACAGCATTTGCAGAGGAAGCCGAGTCAGATGAAGGACATAAAGACCCCATCTATCTCGAATCAGTGATATACACAGATAGTGCAATCGAGGTTAAAAAAAGCACAATCTTCGATGCATCTAAATCATTTATTCCTAATCCTGATCAGGAACTGAGTTACAGATGGGATTTCGGAGACGGAAACAGTAATGAAGGAATAGAGGTACTACACGCCTACAAAGAACCAGGCAGATATAACATAAAACTAATAGTTGAAGACGAAGAAAACACCTCCGAAACCAATTTAGAAGTTTTTGTTTATAGAAAACTAGTGGCAGTAATAACAGACCAGGATGAAGCCCAGGACAGGATTAAGATTATCCAGGATTTTGCCGAAAAACAGGGTGTATTCCTAAATATAATAGAGAGCTTTGGCAGTAGTACAGAATTTATCTCTGAAGAAATTCTTACAAAAAAGATAACTGAACAAGCACAGAGTCTTCAGAAAGCAAAACAGATAGTAATATGGACACAAGAAAACGCGGGGCTTAATGCCCTTTCAAGATTCATACAAAACAACCCCGATAAATCAAACTTCTCACAGAAAACAATTGTAGTACTAGAAAACGACATCAGTTCAAAAAGCAATCGTATCCAAAGACAATTTCAGATAATGAACCCGAAGATGATTCTTATCGCAAAAGAAGCGGCAATTGACGCTTTGGTGGAGACAAAAGGTAGCGATGAATTTTTGAACACACTCAAGGAAAGAGGCTCTGTTTACGAAGTCATTAATGCGGAAAGCGGCAAATTAAGACCATGGAATTTCATGAGCTACTTCGTCAATGTGCTGATTGATAATGGTATTCCAGACAACACAATCGCACTTCTACTACTTCTCCCGGTAATTGCAACTGTGGTAGCCTTCATGAAACAAGTTGTTGGCATCACAACATTCGGAATTTACACACCCTCAATAATCACACTTTCATTCCTTGTCATAGGTATGCACGCCGGACTATTAGTTCTGCTGACAGCAATCATCATAGGCACACTAGCCAGGCCACTGCTCAGGAGGGTCCGCATGCTTTACATTCCCAAAATGGCAATCGTGATAACACTAGTATCACTAACACTCCTACTAATACTAATTGCCAGCATATATCTAGGACTCTTCGATGCACAATTCCTGTCAATTGCAATTTTCCCAATGCTCATTCTTAGCACACTCGTAGAAAAATTTGTCAGTGCAAAAAGCGAAAAAAGCTACACTTCAGCCTCAGTTTTAATGCTCGAAACTGTAATAGTTGCATTGATAGCCTACTTCATTGCAGGAGGTGAAATAAACCTTGGCTTCCTTTCATTCAGATTCGAATTCGTCAAAAACCTAATGTTAAACTATCCGGAGGCTGTATTCCTTTTAATCATTATCAATATTCTCCTAGGAAAATGGAGCGGAATCCGAGTAATGGAGCGAATCCGATTTCGAGAAGTTCTGAGACATATAGAGGAATAATCTAAAATCCATGATCTTCAAATCAAAAGGAATACTGGGTATAAACGCTAGGAACCTTTTATACATCAGACCATACAACAAGAAGAAAGCCATAAAAATGGCTGACGACAAGATCAAAACAAAGCAATTTTTGTCTGCCAGAGAAGTTCCCGTACCTAAACTTTACAGTATAATTAAGGACGGCGAGGAATTAGAAAAGTTCGATTTCTTAAGTCTCCCAAGCACATTCGTTCTAAAACCCAACAAGGGATTTGGTGGAGAAGGAATCATTCCCATAACGGACAAACGTGATGGCTACTTCATTACAGCAGGGGGACGGCAAATCAGTAAAGATGAAATAAAGGATCATATTAGAGACACTCTTGATGGTCGCTTCTCAATCGCAAACGTTGGAGACTACGCTTTTTTCGAGCAATACATCGTAGCCGACGAAAGAATCGGCAAATACTCTTATGAAGGACTTCCCGATATAAGAATAGTTGTTCACAATCTGATCCCAGTAATGGCAATGCTCAGACTCCCCACAAAAGAATCAGAGGGAAAGGCCAATCTGCATTTAGGAGCTGTAGGAGTAGGAATTGATATTGCAAAAGGAGAATGTACATATATTGCATACAAAAACGGAACAATAGAGGAGCTACCAGACGGACTAGGCAAGATCAGAGGACTCAAGATCCCATTTTGGGACGAGATTCTAACAATAGCCTCACGAGTTCAATTAGTAACAAATCTAGGCTACATGGCCATAGATATATGCATAGACAAGAATTCCGGCCCAGTCTTACTAGAAATAAATGCAAGAGCGGGTTTAGGAGTACAAATCGCAAATTTGGCACCACTAAGAAGACGACTTGAAAGAATCGAAGGAGTAAAAGTAACCAGTCCAACTAAGGGAGTCAGAATTGCCAAGGATATGTTTGGGAACATAGTACAAAAAGAAATAGAACAACTCTCAGGAAAACCGGTAGTAGGTACAACTGAAACGGTAGAAATAATGCAGAAAAAGGGCACATTCAAAATACCCGCAATTATAAATACAAGTAAATCCGTCAGTATAATAGACGAGGAAACAGCAGAAAAAGCTGGATTACTAGAAGACACATCTAATTATGAGGACGAAAAATCCACATTAAAGATCAAATTTTCACTAAAAAACAAAAGGATCCAAACTGTAGTTGATGTAGAGAAAATCGCAAGCAAAGAACATAAAATGATCCTAGGGAACCGTGATCTAAAGGATTTCCTGATAGATACAAGTACTGGCACAACCTCAAATGGAAAGGTCTCAAAGATCAAAAAAATCACAAACAAAATAATAAGAAGAAAGAAAAAAATAGACTATTACAAAATAGACCAGGCTCTCATACACGTGGACAGTAAAATCAAACTTCTCTATCACCTAAGACCCCTAAACCTAGAAAGCGAAAAGGAAAAATTCTTCAAAAATCCAGATATCAATCCGAAATTCGAATATCCAGAGCTAAAATTCGATCCAATAGAATTGGTCGATCAATTAGACAAAATCAAAACTGACGGTTCGACTCTAGGAAAAATTTTTGGAGAAAAAAAAGAAGAAATTTCAAACAAAATAAGGCTGCTAGAGACGATGGGGGAGGATGAATTTTCAAAAACCTCAATCAAACTCTTTGGGAAACCAACAGAAAAAGAGATACATCAAGCAGAGAAATTTCTAAAGGAAGCAGATATCGCTAAGCAAAGGCAAGAAGAAGCGATGCACAGCGCACAGGACGCAAAAAAGAAGTTCGAAGAAACATTCGAGGAATACGGATTAAAGAGTTGGAAAGCTAGAATTAAGGAAACAATGGTGGCCGACTGTGTAGCTGGAAAAAACAACAGACTCTTCATAAAGGAGGATGCAAGATTTTCAAGAGAGAGAATTCAGTCACTAATTGTTCATGAGATAGAAACCCATATAATTACAGCCGAAAACGGCAAATTACAGCCATATGAAATATTCAATCGAGGCCTAGCAAACTACTTAACAACCCAGGAAGGACTTGCAATGTGGAATGTCGAAAAACAAAGGCATACCCCATTCATTGAAAACTACAAAGCGCTCTGCCACGTAGTTACAATACACAATTGCCTAGAAGGATCCTTTTCGGACGCATACAAAAAAGCACGCGAATTCGACATACCCAAAGAACAAGCCTTTAGATCATGCCTAAAAGCAAAACGAGGCTTTTATGACACCTCCAAAAAAGGCGCCTTTACGAAGGACTATATCTACTTCAAGGGCTATTTCAAAATCAAAGAGTTTGTCGAGAATGGAGGAGACATAAAGGATCTCTATATCGGAAAAATGGACATATCTGACACAGAAAAAGTAAAAGACATCCCAGGCATTCGCAGTGCAAAAATTCTCCCCACCTGGCTCAAATAATCATCATTGCATCGCCGAAACTGTAAAACCGATATTCATTCGCCTTGGCAATCTCGTAAAGTTCTTTAATTTTCCTAACTGGATGTCTGATCCCCTTATTTTCTAAAAATGATGCAACTAACATAATCAAGGTGCTCTTTGGAAGATGGAAATTCGTTATCAAACAGTCAACCGCCTTCCACTTATACTGCCCCGGATAAATAAAAATATCGGTTGATCCAATTTTAGATGAAAATCCACCATCATAAGTACTCTCTAGAACTCTCACACTTGTGGTTCCCACAGCAAACACCCTCCCACCATGTTTCTTTGATTCATTTAAAACAGAAGCCGTTCCCTCCGAGAATTCAAATAATTCCTCATGCATAACATGGTCTCTGACATCCTCAGAGGTAACGGGCAGGAAAGTCCCTCTACCTACATGCAAAATCAGTTTTTCAACGTGAACCCCATTCCTTACAAGCTTTTCAAGTAAATCCTCAGTAAAATGCAATCCCGCAGTAGGCGCAGCAACACTACCCTCATCTTCTGCATAAACTGTTTGATATTTAGCAAAATCGGATTTATTACCCTTAATATAAGGTGGAAGGGGCGCCTGCCCTAGCTCATACAAATCACCATCCGCCTCGATCAAGCGAGTACCATCATCATTAACCTCAAGAACTCTACAGTTGACATCACTAATCTCAAACTCACGGCCTTCCTTAAAAAATCGCCCCGGCCGCACCATAGCCAAGTACTTGCCAGGCATTTCCTTCTTCAAAACAAAAACTTCCTTCCCATCAAATTTAACCCTGGCTGGCAAAACTTTGGACTTATTTAGCACTAGGACATCCCCCTTGCTTACAAATTCATCCAACTCGAAAAATTTCCTATGTGAAACCTCATCACTCTGAGAATCATAGACAAAAAGCCTAGAATGATCACGAGGAGTAACCGGATTCTGCGCTATAAACCTTTCAGGTAAATCAAAATCAAAGAGCTCAGTTTTCATTACTCACTCCAATTAGTGCTTCGGTCCTTAGCTTCAACTTCCTCTTTTTCATTGTCATCCCTTTTTATTGTGATAAGAGTCATGTCATCAAGCTGAGAAGCCCCCTTCATAAAAGCTGATACTTCCTTAGCAATATGATAATTCACACCTTCAGCAGAATATCGAGGTGCGAACTCAGTTACAAGTCGTTTTAGATTTTCTAGACCAAACAATTCATCATTTACATTCCTTGCTTCAGTTATCCCATCTGTATAAAGGACAATAAAGTCTCCATTGGCAAGTGGAATAGACTTCTCACTAATCATCTTGGAATTATCCAAAACCATGCCAAGAGCAACTCCACCACTCACAATTGATTCACATTCGCCAGTAGCAGCACGATAAACAAGTATATGCTCATGACCAGCGCCAACATACGTCATTTCCTTTTTTTCTTGATCCCAGGAAAGCATCACAAGAGTCATAAACATAGCCTTTTTCACATGCTGCTTAATATACCTGTTCACATGAAGAAGAATATCGTACGCGGATCCATACAACTCAGAGAAAACATTAACCAAAGAATCAACCATAGACATGATCAATCCACCCGCTACTCCATGCCCAGTCACATCACCAATATAGATATAGAAGTTGCTTCCAGATTCAAAAAAATTAAAACTGTCACCTCCAAGTTCAGTTGCTGGTTTATTCTTTGCTACAACTTGTAATCCCTTTATCTTGGGACTTTCAAGAGGAAGTATGTCCCTCTGCAATTGAGAAGCAGTATCCAATTCACTCAGCATTCTCTCACGATCCTTCATTTCCCCGCTCACTTCACCTAGCCCTTTTGTAACCTGATTGAAAAAATGAGCAATAACCCCTACTTCATCCATTCTTTTAGTATAGATTCGCTTGTAGGGCTTCCCCAAAACAAGGGCCTGCATCTGAGTCAGAACAACCCTAAGAGGCCTCACAACATCAACAAAGTATACCAGCAGAAAATATATCAAAAATATAGCTAGTCCGATCAGTAGATAATAAAATGGAAGGGATCCCTCGCTGGTATAGTAAAAATAGAAACCGGCAGCTACAATCAATAAAGCAGATAGAAAAAGATTGAAGAGTAGCTTCCGAATTATGCTTTTTCGCAATGCACGCATATTACTTTTTGTCTAAATCATCCAACTTCTCATAAATAGGAATGATTTCCGCAATTCCTATAGTATTAAGAACATCCTTTACATTGTCGTTTGCACCAACAATAACAAGCTTTTTGTCATTCTGTATCAGATGGGTATGGACTTCCATCAGGTAACCTATTCCTTCACTGTTAATATAGCTAAGCTTGCTAAAATTAAATGCCAGAGTCTTTTGAGAAAACTCTGTCACAGCCTTATCTAGCTCATCTCGAATTTCACTGTGCCCAGCCTTATCAAAAGTACCCTCAAATGATATTAGCTGAGTACTATCATTAAGCTTTTTGATCTTCATAGTAATAAGTGAATCCATTTTAGTTTGTGTTAAGGGCTAATATACTATCAATCATTTCAATTTCCCCGTATTCACCCACTAATCTGTAGAGCTTACGGAGATTGATTAAATTGGTTTGATCAAGTTCTAGAAGCGACTCCGCCTTTTGCTTGTGCATCATCCTTTCGACTTCACTAGAGGCAATACGCTTCAAAATCCTATTAATTTTCTTTAAAACACGAGGATTAATATTTTTGAGTTTTAATTTAATTTCCTTAACAAAAGATTCATCTTGCGAAAAAAGTAAATTGACTATGGGGAAAACTGATTCGGAGTATCCCATCTTAGCCAAGGCTATAGCTGCACTGGCCTTTAACTCTCTATCTTTAGATCTTAGATATCGCCTACATACCTTCCGCCTAGCATTCAATCTAAGCTCACCAATCGCATAAAGACCGAGACAAATCTTCTTATTATCCTTAGAATTCAAGAATTGATGAAACATTTTCAAGGAATCATCCCTATACTCATCAAACGGGAAAAGGGCGATTGCGCAACATATTCGTTCCTTTGAATTCTTTGAATCTAAATAGCGCTCTAAAAATACAGATATATTTTCGTCCTGGAATTTACTCAAAGCCAACATAGCCTCACATCTATGATTTGTGTCACTGTGACCAAGAACTTTATGCAAAAACTCAATTGTAGAGACACTACCCATGCAAGACATAAGATTAATAATTTTGCTTATAAGCTCAGAATCTGTCTCCTTGTAGTAAAGCTTCTTAAGAGCCCCCTCCAAATGATATTGAGCAAACAGAGATTTCTTACCAACCTTCCTAAATACCTTGTATGAACTAAGCGTATCTAGCGCAGCATTTTTGATAGCAGTATACTTAGAGTTCAAACAAGAAATTACTGACGGCAAAGCATTGATTTCCTGTAATTCCGCAAAGGCTTTCAAGACCTTCACCCTTATCGAAACAGACTCTTTTTTATCCAAAAGGGCCTTTTTGAGATAGCGGACTCCATATCGATGTCCTCTCTGCGACAAGATATCAATTGCGTTAATCCGAACCTTCCGATCCTTGGAATGCAACAAATCATCAACTGCAACCTTCGTATATTTTCTCTGCTGAAGATAGGTGCTAATAAAAACGACAACCACAACCTTCAACATAGCGAGATTAACTGCCATAATTAGAGCAGGACCGCTGAAAAATCGCTGTAAACCAATAAGCACAATTGTACCGAAAATGGCACCTGCGGGACGAACAATCCCCTCCAAAAGCTCCCTAACATACTCTCGCAAATTGCCTTTGATAGCATAATAAGAGCTATGATAAGCATTGTTCTGTAATACAGAAGTCATTGTATGATTATTCTTAGTCAAGACAGCAGTCGCATAGTTAAAATTCCAAGTCATTCCTATGAAACTCAAAAATGTAACAATTGGATGAATCAACATAGTCCCGAAAACACCCAAATGATCCAGAAAACGACTGCCAAGGAATAATTGAATGACGAGAGCAGAAGCACTAAAAAGTGCAAAGAGAATACCTAAATCATGGACAAAGGCATGCTCAAAACCACTACCAGCATCCAAAATTACAGAAGAAACATTCTGATAAACTGCCTTTGTGTATTGAAACTCCAACAGATTAAAAAGAAACCACTGAAAGAATACAATTCCGAAAAGGCCCTTAATATATACAATATGCTTCTTACTAGAAAATGCCTTTTTAAACTTCGACAAAAGACCCATTGATTTCTTCTTTTTTCTTCTTTCAGCAATAAGCGTCACCCTTTCATCAAAATTCTCATAGTATAGTATTAGGGGAATAGTCAGAAAAATTGCCGCCGACCAAAGGTAAACCAAATTTGCAGTTTCAATACGACTTGCCAATGTAACAACTGTAACACCAGCCAGAATACCTCCAACAGTGTCAGCAGCTTCAATCAATGGAAAGGTCCGTTCACTTTCCAAAGGAGTGAACATCTCTTCAATGTAACAATTCAGAACAATCCGAAATTGGTTTAAAAAAACCGCAACTGCCACAATCAATAGAGCAAAAAACCAAATTTCACTATGAGGATAGACCTGAGTGGCAGCAAACAGGAGACCACCAGCAGCAAACACACTAAAAACAAGCAGAGTCTCAGTTCTGAATTTTTCGAGGAATGATGAATAAAAGAGGGTACCAATTACAGTAAATACAGCATTTAAAACAAGTAAGAAGGGCAATGAATAAATCCCATGTCTACCAACAAACATCGCTACAAGAACAGTCCAGCCAATAACAAATCCATACCTGTAGAAAAATCTGATAAACCAAGCAACAGCTATCCGGGGCCACTCATTAGAGTGAACATTAAAAATTCTACTAAGAAATGATATTTTGTTTAGACCCTGAGACATTTTTATTTTTATTCGGACTCAATTCCTTCAGGATATTATACAATAACAGGTTTAAAATAACAATCCTCAGCCATTGACATACCGTTCAATTGACAGGTTATTCACTACGGCTGTGTTCCTTGCAATTCGTAAGAAAATGCACCAGTATACCTTCATGCGCAAAAAATTTTTCAAACCAATAGGAATAGGTAGTGCAACAGCACTTATCGCCATTACCTCCTTCCTAAGCTATGCCATAGGACTGATGCGAGATCGCATCATAGCGATAAATTTTGGTACAACTAGCGCTACCGACACCTATAACGCTTCATTTCTAATACCAGACGTTCTATTTAATTTATTCATTGCAGGAGCGCTATCTGCAGCATTTTTGCCAGTTTTTACAGAGTATCTTACCAAGAACAAAGAGGAAGCCTACAAAATAGCCAACACCATGCTCACCTGGGCAGTAGTTGTAATTGGAGCCTTGGCATCAATAGCATTCATATTTATGCCACAGATCATTCCAGGCATTTTCAGCGATGCAAACGTAAATATGCAAAGCGATATAATTAACATGACTAGGTTAATGCTTGCCTCAGCCATATTATTCGCAATAAGCAACACTCTGGGCAACATTCTGATGAGCTATAAGCATTTCATTGCATATGCACTTTCTCCAATACTATACAATCTGGGGATCATCCTGGGAGTAGTTTTTCTTCATGACAAAATTGGCATCTATTCCGCAGCAACAGGGGTGATAATCGGAGCAGCTCTTCATTGCATTATCCGAATTATCGATGTCACAACAACAGAATACAGATACAAACCTTCTGCAAATATAACAAGTCCAGGCTTCAAGAAAATCATAAAACTAATGATTCCCAAATCAATAGGTTTAATCGCATGGCAACTCAATTTATATATATTCGCAGTTGTTGGCATACGACTTCTTGAAGGAGGCCTTGCAGCCTTCCACTTTGCCAGAAATATCCAAAGCTTCGCTGTTAGCCTCTTTGGAATAGCCTTCGCAACCGCAGTATTCCCATATCTAGCAGACGCAGCAAGCAAGAAAGATAAAAAGGGATATACAGATCATATACAGAAAACAATGCAA
>CAZCLD010000031.1:0-15481 GCA_964499425.1 uncultured Candidatus Peribacteria bacterium
GTGTTGTTTTTGGTTTTGGTTGTGGTGGTGGTGGTGGTGGTTGTGGTGGTGGTTGAGGTGGTTTTGGCGGTTTCGGCGGTTCAATACACACCTCTGTTACCTCAAAGAGTGTAACCCTTCTTTTATTGAAAGTTAGAGTAATTTTTCTAAACTTCGTACCTGTCTCCTTTGTCAAATCAGTACCTGCATCAACAAAGTGTTTATCCAAATCAGCATAAGCAACTCCCTTTTTAATCAAAGGCGATACTGCTCTTTGAAAGGACAAAATCAAATTTAACAATCCATGTTTACCACCAAAAACTTCCTTTCTAGTAGCTTTTCCTTCTCTTATCAGACGTTTCAAGCCCGCATAGCTCATATATGTTGGATCTGCCACTATCTCACCAACTAAAGCTCTCAGCTTTGGCTTTCCGACAAAATTCTTGATTACCAATAGCCCTTTTCTTCCCATAACTCTGTGCAGAGCTTCAGCAGCCTCTAATTTCTCCTTATACCATCTCGCACTTTTTCTCCTTCTTCTATGCCAAACCTTATCAGCTTGCCCTTCAGTTTCGAAAAGCTTTAAATTACCAGCCAGTTTTTCCACTCCAGCTGGGACCGTATCTGGCTCACCAGGCATCAAATCCGCTGGTTTTATTCCATATTTCCCCAACTTAAAATTTGTCTCAAACATGGGCTTCAAAACCTCTTTGCTCTCTTTACACTGCATCATCTGATTCGCAATTTCATGGGCAGTCATCCCAGCATTTTCCTGAGCAGCCTTTCTATACGCCTCAAGCTCCTTGCGATACCGCTCCTTGTAGGTATCCCAATTTTGCTCACTTATCTCCTTACCAAGAAGCACCTCTAAAAACTTTCGCTCCTTAACAGGATCTTCTTTTAGTTTTTCCGATAATTTAGGTCTTTTTGGTGTAGCCATATTTTTAGTGTTTATTTTTATTTCTATTGCAATATTATACCCCATTTTGTCCAAAAAGGCAAGAGGCTACTTACCTAGATTTACGAAAACCTTAATTAGTATTCCTCGCCATCAATATCAATCAATTTCTGCACATATGAATTCAAACAGTGCTGGGTAAAATCTATCCTCAAAACTGGCTCTGATAAACCACTCAAAAAAGCTCCAACTGCCTTGTCTGGACTAGCAAGCTCAAGCTTCTTGCCTTTATTATTATTAAATTGGACTTTCATCAAATCACCCTCCTCAACCTGTAAGCCCTGTGACCGAGTCAACCAATAGTCTATTTCTTCCATATAATGGTCCCTCCTCTCTTGCGAGATATTGGGATAAAGCACAGAATAAGCGCTAATTACACCTTCTATATAGGCGCATCTATTTCGAGTAGTATTTCTCCTGGTTATATAATATTCCATCCTCCAATCCGTATAATCACGCACAAATTCGAAATATTCTTCTGATTTATCAGTGTCAAGTTGATACAACACCTTAATTGCAGCCATTCCCCAAAGATAAAAATTCCTGTCCCACTCAGAACCATATATTTTAACAAAATAATCAAAAGAATCATCAATCACCGCTTTAACTTCCTCGGTAGGGTTAGCCTGATAATACTTAACCAAAGCCAAAAACGCCTCACCATTGCCAAAAGACGACTCTTTTGCCTTCTGCTTTTTCCCAAAATAGAAATATCCCCTAAATCCCTCTCCTTCCTTCTTCATCGCCAGAATATACTGAATATAATCCTCAATCAACCCTCCATATTCACTCTCAAGCTCCGGATATTTTTCTACAAGATCAATTATCCCAATCACAGCTAAACTAGCAGCACCAAGCGAACATCTATCTTCGTACTTCAAAATACAACGGAACTTACGCCCTCCATACTCTCCTTCTCGAGAATTATCCTCAAAATAGGAAATTGCCTTTTCCATTGTCTCAAGAACATCAAATTTATCCTCAGTATCCCGAATAACCACCTCTCCTAAACCATATAAAGCCCCTGTTTGCCTAACTATATTATCATCGTCCACATAACGATCCAGAAATGGGACATATTCATATAGAAAATGGCCATCTGGCTCCTGATCTTGCTGAAACCAGGCTATTGCAGCATCAATTGTCTCCTGAAGCTCCTCAGTTTCAAGAGGCTGATTGGTCAATCTTTTAGGTCCCTCTCCACCTGTAACTGGGAAGGAAAAAACCAGAAGCAATGCAGGCACCAGCAGTAAGATCTTATATTTCATGGTTCAATTGTAACACAGTGACCAAAATCACTTCCAGAAGACCAATCGCTTTGGTATATTCTGACCATGAAAAAGTCAATTATAGTAATAATGGCTGCGGTTCTGCTAACCGGCTGTCTTAAAGAAAAAATTGTTGAAGAAAAAATAGAGACAACTTCGGAAACAAAAACAATAGTAAAAGACATCGAATTACAGAACAATTTTGAAGGCGCCAAGGTAAAAGAGGAAGAGCTACTCGATGGCTGCTTTCTTGGTAAAGATTGTATTCCTTCAATCGAGAATCCGACATTTCAATCAGCCAAAAACGCTGATCAATGGCTTAATGAAACAGATATCGTTTTTGCTATCAACTACAAAGACACATTAAGGGCTTATCCCCAACGAATACTCAATTGGCACGAAATAGTAAACTACGAAATCGCCGGCGATCCTATAATTATAACTTTTTGCCCACTTTGCGGTAGCGCAGTAGCATTTGAACGTAAGGTAGACGGAATAATCACCGAATTTGGAGTATCAGGAAAACTCCACAACTCAGATTTGGTAATGTACGACCGTTATGAAGGGAATCTCTGGCAACAGATAACAGGCGAGGCAATTGTTGGGCCAGCAGCCATCCGAGATGAATTCCTGACTAAAGTTTCAATCACCACAACTACATGGGATCAATGGAAAAAAGAACATCCCTCCACAGAAGTACTTTCACCAGAAACAGGTTATTCTCGAGACTATACCGCTTATCCATACGGCACATATGAATCTGATGACAATATATTTTTTCAGGTTGGAGATCTGGACAAAAGCGTCCAAATTAAAACTCCTATTTATGGGATCGAGATAAACGGCTCAGCTAAAGCCTATACAGAAGAATCACTTACTAGAGATGGCAAAATTGAAGAAAAGGTTGGAGGTACAAACATCAGAGTAGAATTACTAGATTCAGGGGAAGTAAAAGCCACTAATCTAGATTCAGGAGAAACAATCATACCAATAAGACTGTTCTGGTTTGCATGGGCAGCGTTCCATCCAGATACAGAGTTATATAAATAAATAAATAACCAAACAATCTAACCCCACTAAAATGACTCATACACTACCCGATCTACCATATGCATTCGACGCTCTTGAGCCTCACATCGATGCCAAAACAATGGAAATCCATCATGGAAAACATCATCAAGCCTACGTCAACAAACTCAACGCAGCACTCGAAAAATATCCTGATCTCGCAGAGAAACCCCTTGAAGAATTACTCCGAAATCTTGATCTAGTTCCTGAAGATATTCGCTCAGCAGTAAAAAACAATGGAGGCGGTCATTACAATCATTCTCTTTACTGGAGAATAATGGCCAAAGACGCAAAACCCGCTACAGGAAAGCTAAAAGAAGACATCGAAAGTAAATGGGAAACCCTTGATGCATTCAAAGAAGAATTTGCAAATGCTGCAGCAACATGTTTTGGATCAGGGTGGGCTTGGCTCTCTCTAAACAGTAACGGCGAACTTGAAATTAGCTCAAGCGCAAATCAAGACAGCCCACTAATGGAAGGTTCCACACCAATTATATGCCTGGACGTTTGGGAACACGCCTACTACCTCAATTACCAAAACCGTCGACCAGACTACATCAAAGCATGGATAGACAATTGCCTCTGTGGTGAAAAAACTGAGGAAATTTATCAAGAACTAAAAGGCTAAGAAACTTGGGAACTCCGTTTTATGTTTACGAAGCCAATATACACTAGTACAATAGCACCATGATTTACGTACTCTTAGCGCTCGCGATCCTACTTGTCCTCGTGGTTGGTGTCTACAATAGTTTGGTGCGCCTCAGAAACAAAGTCGATGAAGCCTGGGCAGATATCGACACTCAGCTCAAACGTCGTTATGACCTGATTCCCAATATCGTTGAGACAGTTAAAGGATACGCCAAACATGAAGCAGATACCTTAGAAGAAGTAACCAAGGCCCGCACCGCGGCCATGGGTGCCAAGTCGCTACAGGATAAGGAACAGGCAGAAAACGTTTTGACTGGTGCCTTAAAGAGCATTTTCGCCCTGGCAGAACAATATCCAGACCTTAAAGCCAACGAGAATTTCCTAGATCTGCAAAAAACTCTCGCAGAAATAGAAGAGCACATCCAAATGTCACGTCGCTACTACAACGCTACAGTCCGCGACTTCAACACAAAAATTCAGGTTTTCCCCAATAATTTAATTGCTGGCCCCCTAGGATTCAGCAAAAAAGATTTCTTCCAGGCATCAGATGAAGAAAAGAAGAACGTAAAGGTCAGCTTCTCCAAAGAATGAAAAAACTTCTTAAAACACTAGTTTTATTCATCCTCATATTTTCTCATACCCAAGCAGCAAATGCAGCCACTGAAGCATGGGAAATTCCTTCCTTTGATTCCGAAATGGTAGTTAACAAAGACGGTCTAGTTGAAGTAACTGAAACCATCGTCGCAGACTTCACAAATGAGTCCCACAAAGGAATACTCCGAAACATTCCTTATGATTATGAAAGTGGAAGAAGAATAATAATCGATTACAAATCTGCCTCCGATGAAAACGGAGATAAATGGGATACAGATATTTATAAAGATTATGGCTACCAAAACATCGAAATGACAACCTGGAATGATAGCCAAATGCATGGGGAAGCAACATTCGTACTTAACTATACTGTAAAAAATGTTTTCAATTTTTTCGAAAAACATGACGAACTCTACTGGAACATAAACGGCACAGATTGGGTAGTCCCCATGAACTCAGTCACAGCAACAATTCATCTGCCGGAGGACCCAACTAACATAAAATGCCTAACCGGAATATACGGAGGAACCAGTTATGATTGTAAATGGAAACAAGAGGGAAAAGAGGTTTCATTCACAACAACCAAACCATTTGAGGCCTATGAGAACCTCACCATAGTTATTGCACTCCCGCCAGGTACTATCTCAAAACCCTCAGTCTGGCAACTCATTGGATGGGCAATTATTGAATACAAAGGCATCCTCCTAGCACCACTCACATTTATAATCATGTATCTACTTTGGTATCACAAAGGACGTGACGAAAAAGTCCTCAGGACCACAGTGATGCCACACTACAAACCTCCACTTGGACTTCTTCCAAGTGAAACCGGCACAATTATCGACGAAAAAATTGACCCACGAGACATTACAGCCACAATCATAGACCACGCAATCAAAGGCCATATCAAAATCACCGAGCTCCAAAAAAAGAAGCTAATCGGCAAAAGCACTGATTATGAAATCGAGCTAGTCAAACCATGGAAATACGAAAAGGAATATGAGAATCAAATGCTCAAAGCCATCTTCATACACAACAAAAAAGGAATGAAAGTAAAGATTTCTAATCTAGAAAAAAAATTCTACAAACACATCAAACCCCTCAAAAAAGCGATCTTCAAACAATTAATAAAAGACGGATTTTTTCCTCACAACCCCGTTAGCATAAGAGCCTTTTACATGAGCATAGGTGGAATAAGTTTTGCCCTAACACTACAACTAATGGGATTACTACTAGCAGTATTCTCAGGCGCCACTGTAATAGGAATGCTTATTTCTGAAGTCATCATTTTAGTTTTCGGCCACTTCATGCCAAGAAAAACCAAAAAAGGTACTGAAACTTATTACCAACTAAAAGGACTCTTTGAATACATCAAAACCGCCGAGAAAGACCGCCTTAAATTTCAGGAAGAAAAAAACATACTCTTCGAAAAACTCCTCCCTTATGCCATTTCCTTCGGATTAGTAGAAAAGTGGTCTGAAGCTTTTGCAGGAATAATCAAAACATCCCCAACCTGGTTTGTCGGCCATAGCAATTGGCAGAAAGACAGATTTTCCATGTCCTATTTAGGAAACCGGTTGCAAAATTTCAGCTACAAAACTTCAACAAACCTCATGTCACGACCAGGAGGAAAAGGTGGTGGCGGCTGGAGCGGAGGAAGCGGATTCTCGTCAGGAGGATTTTCCGGAGGAGGCTTTGGTGGAGGTGGTGGTCGCGGTCTTTAGTTGACTTATGTCGAAAAATGTCCTAGAATACCACCTCGTGATTTCTCATAAAATGGACAAGCTTTATTCAGAACAAGAGAGTGGGACCATATCTGAAGTACAACTAGGAATAATCGCTGTCGATATTACCCAGCAGCAAGAACTTCTGACAAAATTCTGTGAAATTCTGTCAGTTTTTGCACAAATCCGATCAAAAATAACAACCCACGTCAAAAAAGGACTGCTAACCGAACTAGAAATAGAGTTCGACCATACCCTAAGATCACCAGAACTCAGGCTAATTTTAAGGGAACAGAGAAGTCCAAGAACTGGTTTCGGTAGAGCCTGGCAAAGAGTATTCAAACCAAAAACAAATACCCAAATGATGGTTTTTTCTAGAACAGGTTCAAGATCCGCAACTCCAGATAATCTAGACAAAAAAAGATATAGGAATGAACGTTCAGGATTACTCCGTGAACATCCATACAGTCCATCCTCATTTAAAAGGCTTCAAACATTCATAAGGAAATTTCACAAACTGGTCCACGAAGCAACTAAAGACCAAGCTCCTCCCTCATAGCCTCAATTTCGTCTCGAAGCTCAGCCGCCTTCTCAAACTCCATGTTCTGACTAGCAAGCTCCATTTTTGCCTCAAGAGAATGAATAAGTCTCTTTGCCTCATCTTGAGGGATCTTTTTTAGATCAAGTGTTTTGTCTTTTCTGCTTTTTTTCTTTCCTCCGAACTGAGCAATATCCTTCACCGCCTTTTTAATAGTCTCCGGCGTAATACCATGCTTTTCATTGTAAGCAATTTGTTTTTCCCGTCTTCTTCCCGTTTCAGCAATACATTGCTTCATGGCATCAGTTTTTTTGTCAGCATACATAATCACGAATCCATTCACATTACGTGCACACCTACCAACAGTTTGGATAAGCGCACTAGAACTCCTCAAAAACCCCTGTTTGTCGGCATCCAAAATCGCCACCAGGCTAACCTCCGGCAGATCCAGCCCTTCCCGGAGCAGATTAATCCCCACCAAAATATCAAATTTACCCAACCTCAGATCTCTAATAATTTCAATTCTCTCAATGGTATCAATATCAGAATGAAGATACTTAACCCTCAAATCAGCATCAGTTAAATACTCCGTTAAATCCTCTGCATTGCGCTTAGTCAAAGTAGTGATAAGCACTCTCTCTCCCCGCACCACTCTCTTTTCAATCTCCTTTATGAGATCCTCCATCTGCCCCTTGCTTGGTCTTACAGAAATCTCAGGATCTATCAAACCCGTCGGCCTTACCACAAGCTCAACAATATTTTTCTTTTTAGTATGCTCAAATTCATATTTTCCAGGTGTAGCAGAAACAAAAACAGTATTTTTCATATATTATTCAAACTCATCAAATTTTAGAGGTCGGTTGTCATGTGCAGAAGGAAGCCTAAATCCATGCTCAACCAAAGTTTGTTTCCGAGAAAAGTTTCCGTTATGCATTCCACCGATTTGAGGAACAGTCATATGCGATTCATCCAAGAAAAGAATGAAATCGTCCGGCAAATAATCCAGCAACGTAGATGGTTGTTGTCCTGGATCGTTACCACTCAAGTAGCGAGTATAATTCTCAATTCCCGTACAATAACCAGTCTCTAGTAAAATCTCGAGGTCATATTCCGTTCGTGTTTTTACCCGCTCTGCCTCAATATTCTTGCCCATCTTCCGAAGTTGGGCATATCGAATATCCATGTCCTTCCGAATCTGGGATACCGCACGATCGATTTTTTCTTGAGTAGTCACATCATGTTTTGCAGGAAAGATCGTAACACTTTCTAGCTCTTTCAAGAGCTCACCCGTAAAACTGTCTACTTCGTTAATCGCTTCAATTTCATCCCCAAAAAACTCAATTCTAAAGACTGTATCTCTATCCGGAGGAAAAACCTCAACAGTATCCCCAAGGACATGAAACATCCCATTGTTAAACTCCATATGAGAACGCGTATATTGAAGGTCAGTCAAATGTCTAAGCAATTTGTCTCTCACAATAGTCTCTCCAACTTCAATTTTTTGAGCCAACTGATTGTAATCTTCAACAGAGCCAAGCCCATAAATACATGACACAGAAGCCACAATTAAAACATCCTTTCGCGTCAGCAAATTACTAGTGGCAGCATGCCGAAATTTACTTATTTCTTCATTGATAGAAGCATCCTTTTCAATATAAGTATCAGTAGCAGGCATATAGGCTTCCGGCTGATAGTAGTCATAATAGGAGACAAAATAACTCACAGCATTGTCAGGAAAAAAATCCTGGAACTCACTGCATAGTTGAGCAGCAAGAGTTTTATTGTGAGCCAAAACCAAGGTCGGCCGTTGCAACTCCTCCACAACTTTCGCCATAGCAAAAGTTTTTCCGGATCCTGTAACACCAAGTAATGTTTGATGTTGCTCCCCACCTTTTATGCCCTCAGTGATTGCCTTTATAGCAGTCGGCTGATCACCTTTTGGCTTAAACTCGGTCTTTAAAACAAATTCATCCATGAATTTGATCCTAACACGTAGCCTTTGATTTATCAATGATGTATAAAAGAATTATGAAGATTTTGGACCATGCAATCAGAACAGCAAAAAAAGCAGGTACACTAGTTCTCAAAGAACAAAGAAAAACCTTAAGAATTAGCAAAAAAGGAATTCGAGACCTTGTCACAAACGCAGACAAAGCAAGCGAAAAGCTCATTATCAAGGAAATCAAATCCGCCTACCCAAGTCACGGAATAATCGCAGAAGAATCACACTCAACCAAAGATTTGCAAAAGATTGCAAAGGCACCTTACATTTGGATAATCGATCCAATCGATGGAACCACAAATTTCGCAAATGGGATAGAACAATACGCAATATCCATCGGAATTTTCAAAACCAAGTCCTCCAAAAGCTCCAAAAATTTCAAATATCTGGAGGGAGAATTAGTCGCAGGGGTTGTCTACGCACCAGCACTTAAACAACTTTTCAAAGCAGAAAAAAACAAAGGCGCCTACCTAAATTCAAAAAAGATCAAAGTCTCTAAAACCAAAAAAGTGATCGACGCCGTCTACGCAACTGGCTTCCCCTACAAAAACAAAAAGTCCAACCTCCCCTACTTCAATGCCATACTCGAAAAATGTCGCGGCGTCAGGCGATGGGGAGCAGCATCACTAGACCTCTGCACAGTTGCACGCGGACACTTTGACGGCCACTGGGAGCTAGGCCTCAAAGCCTGGGACATTGCAGCCGGAGCCCTAATAGTAAAAGAGGCCGGCGGCCACGTCACCGACATAAACGGCAACCAACTCGACCTATTTGGCCAAGATCTCTTTGCCAGCAATAGCAAAATCCACAAAGAAACAGTATCAATCTTTAAAAAACTCTAAGCAGAACACTCCTCCATCCTCTCCATCGCATTCACATATCCAGTTGCATGTTTTTCAAACAATCTTTTCTCTTCACTTCCCTCTTCATAAACGGGCGCCAAAGATTTCAAGATACCGTACATTTCAAGTACCTTCTCACAATCTCCATTCTCAAAATAAATGTCACCAGCCTCTGTATAAAGAATCGGCAAATTTGGTGCATCCTTAGCAGCTCTCAAATAATGCTCCTCCACCAAATCAAAGTTTCCCCTAATAGCGGCAAGCTTCATTGCCAGTATATTATAATAATAATCTTCACCACTTATTCGCTTATATGCCTCCAAATGGGGCACAAGCTCGGCATGAGTTTCACCAGAAAAAAGCTTTATGACAATCTTTCTAGGAAAAGTGAAGACCGGCGTACTAGAAATAGCTTCCTCAAAAACTTCAAAAGCACCTTCCTCCCCAGTCACATAATTCTCAATTCCTTTGGCCAACAATAAATCAGTCTTCAAAATCAAAAGAGAAGTCACGAATAGACAAACCGCCACCAAAGCCAACATAACTTTCCAAACAATACCCTTCATTACATTCTTTACCTTCTCAAATTCAAGTTGTTCCAAAAATAATATTGCAAAGAACCCAGCGAGATAAACAAAATGCTCCACCGTAGAAAAACTAAGCTGCACAGAAATCAAATAAGCTAGGATCGCAAAAATCGCAACTTTCCCCTCATCCCTTTTAACCTTCCTCTTAAAAAGTAACCAAAATATAAAGGCAATGGGGATCAAATAAAGAAGCAATCCGAGCACTCCCCTTTCAAGTAAAGCCTCCAAGATTTCGTTGTGCGGACTCGTAGGCGTAGTATAAAACTGCTCAGACGTGAAAGCACTTTTCTCCATAATCCTCACAAACTCTCTATAAAAAGAATTCAAGCCAGTCCCAAAAAAGACATGCCACTTATCAAGCAAGTCTAGGCTCCCACTCCAAAGCAATGCCCGTGAATTAACCGAGCGCATGTTAATAAACCCAAGCAAAGGCAAAGCACCAACAATGGCCACAAGCCCACCAGTCAAAAGCCATTTATACAACTTTTTAACATCTGAGAAGAACAAGAAACCCAGATAAGCAGAAGCCATAATCGCCAACATCACAGCTCTACTCTTAGTCAAAAATATAGCTAACCCAATGAGTACAAATAACAGGATGCTCATGTAGGAATCCTTCTCACCTCTATCATCATCCAACAATTCAAAGCCAACCAAAAAGAGAGGAAAGATGAGCAACTGTGCCAAAAAATTCGGTTGTCCCACAGTAGCATAGGACCTATAGAGATGCTCCGCATTCTCGGGATTGAAGTATTGCAATATCGCATGCACAGACAAAATAGCTGCAACAACTTTCACGACTTTATAAAATTTCTTCCTAAATTTTTTCTCACCAAACAAATGCAAGCAAATCAAAAAATGCGCGATCACAAGCAGATAAAAAATGAAACCCTTAGCATAATGATATTCACCAAAGAAACTTTGAATTGGAGCAACTGAAAGAATCGTCGACAAAAAGAGGGAAGCAATCAATGCCCCCAAATAGTAGTGAAGCTTTTTATTTTTCTTAACCTCAATTTTCTTAGCAAAAACTAATCCAAGCGCGAAAATTGCCAAGAAGAAGAGAAACCAGGACAGCTTGGAAGCAGAGTAAATTTCCAAACCAAGCGGATTTACAATGAGGGGAATCAAAAATATTCCAAGATATATTTTCTTCATCAAAATCATTATAGCAAAAAGGCCCTAATTTTACTTAGAGCCTTTTTTCTATTTAATTATAATTGGCTATCTAGCCTGTAAAGCATAAGTACAACATCTCCTCTCGTAGCGATCGATCCTGGACTAAACGAATACAAACTGGATAGATCAAACAAAGAGTACAGATACGAAGCACACGCATAATCATAATACCAATCATCATAATTCACATCATAGAAAGGTAGTGTTCTACAAAGTGGTATTTCGTAATCATATAGGAATTCAATAGCCTTAAACTGCAATTTCAAAGCCTCAACTCGATTAACAGATTCACTTGGCCTAGCGGTATCACTGTCACTGTCACCAGTAAAGATACCATGCTGCTTACCAGTCTTTAGGTAAGGCATATACCATTGCCCAGTATAGACATCAGAGAATCCAAGGTCTTTGTCAAAAGGCGGATTGTATTTGTAAATCTTAAATCCGGTGGCTTCTAAAACCACTTTGAGCATTTCCACTCTGTTGATCTGCTTGTATGGTTTGAATTCTCCATCCGCATATCCACTTACAACATCGTTCGCAACAGCCCAATCAATCGCATCACAGTATTTGGAATCTGCGAGAACATCTGTAAATCCAGCACAAAGCTCTGGATCTGGTGTTGGCTCTGGATCTGGCTCTGGCTCTGGCTCTGGTTCTGGTTCAGGTTCCGGATCTGGATCTGGGTCTGGCCACTTATAATCTCCAGGATAATCTACCCAGTTGTAAGGATCTTCAAAGAATAAGAATTTACAGTAAGCTGGTCCATTTGTACTACCAAATCTGTCAGTCCAACCACCTTCTTCCCATAGGTCTTTTATATCCCAGCAATAGTTCTGAGTGTATTTACCTGTGTAAGAAGAACCATATCCACCATCACTCCATGACCCACCATATCCATAGGAATAATGTGGGTAACTATCATAGTAATAAGTACATTCATAAGGATCATTTGACCTATTAGTACCTGAGAATCTTGCAGTATAACCACCTTCATCCCATAGTTCTTTTACTTCATCACACTTATCTTTTGTATATTTGCCTGTGTAACTAGAATTATAAGATCCAGTCCAAGTATATGGGTATTCATAATAAGTATGTGCACATCCAGACTCATATCCTGTAGAACCAAACCTGGCAGTATAGCCACCTTCATCCCATAGATTCTTTATTTTAGAACAAAGCCACGGTGTATAGTCACCATTATAATAAGATGGTGGAACATCTACCCAAGTATATGGATCTGTATAATAATATGATTTACATGACTGAAGATCATTTGCGATATCAAATCCAGCAAACCTGCTAGTAAATCCTCCTTCTTCCCACATTTCTTTTACATGGGCACATCTCCATTTAGTGTAAATACCCCAGTAATCTCCAGGGTTGTCATTCCATGTATATGGAACAGTGTAATAGACTCCTTTACAAGTATGCATCGACGGATCTGAAGGCCAACCAAATCTATTTGTATAGCCACCCTCATCCCATAATTGCTTCAACCAGTTGCATTCCCATATTGTAGGATAATGGGTATACCAACTATCCGAGTCGTAATATAACTGTTGACACTCTGTAACTATTGAAGAACTACCATACTTGGCAGTCCACCCACCTTCCTCCCATAAGACTTTGATGCCTACACAATAATGGTAAGAAGGAAGCTCCCATTGCTTGTAGCTATAATAAAGATCCTTACATACAGAAGGTTCATCAGTACTACCATAATACTGAGTCCAAGCTCCGCCATCCCACATCTTTTTGACTTCAAGACAGCGTCCATAGGTTGGATCAGGGTCTACACCTTTGATAAACCCAGTGTATCGATCTCCCCCTTTAAAGAAGACCAATGAAGCAGCCGCTAATACGAATATTAGCAGTGCAAGCAAGATTCTATACCTAGAATGGTTAGATCTAGGTCTAGCCTTAGGCTTATGCTTAGCCTTTGTGTTTTTCTTTTTCATATTTATTTTTATTTAAAAGATTACGTAATTATAGCAAATTTTTGCCAAAATTGGAAGAGCTACAAGTGAAAAGGGCGCAGATTTTGCTAAAACAGTGCCTGCACGCCCATGTACAATATTGCATTTCCAACGTTTTGTTTTAGGCGATGTGAAATAGGAGCAGTCCGATTTCATCGGACCTTCCTCTTCACATGGTGCGCCCGACAGGATTTGAACCTGTGACCCCCAGCTCCGCAAGCTGATGCTCTATCCAACTGAGCTACGGGCGCAAGATTTAGGTGCTCAGAAATCTTACTGAAAAAGCCTTTCCGTAGCAAGCAAAGCACTCCTTAGGCCTCATCATCCCCCTCCTCATCCAAAAGACCTAATTCCCTAGCCAAATCTGGGAATTGATCCAAAATCATATCTGTCATCTCTCCCAATCTTTGCTCCGCATCTCCTACGGCCCCTCTAGCTGAAGCATAACGAAGTCTCATTAATTCATCTCCAACAGTTTCCATTGTAAGTGGGAACTCTATACCCAATTTCCGAGCAAGATCTGGATCCCGCTCTGCTATAGTAGTTGCCAACCTATCTCTCGCAGCAACAGAATCTACAGTAACTCTTACATGTTTTTCATACCTTGCAGTAGCAGCCTCTAAAGCTCTCTGAAGCCTCTTATAACGCACCTCCCAAGTGCCCTTTTGAGGTCGCTTCCTATAATAAGGGTTTTTTGTAATTTGAACATCTCCAAATTTCAACTTCAACTTCATAACCTTGAGGAAGAATTGGTATAGTGACACCCCCTGTTGCTCAAGATTGAAAGTCATGGTAACACTCGCTGTGCCTTTGGTAGGTCTTTTACGAGTATTAGACCCATCAATATTAATCTCACCCCCCTGCGGGAATTCTTCTGTTAACTTGTTTAATTCTCCCGGCTCATCAGGCAATACAACCCTCACCTTCCAGACTCTGTTCTTGCCCGAAACAGCTAAAACACCTTCTTCTGGAACACTTTCAAATCTATTTGCCAAAACTAGCAAAGGGTTAGCATTTCCAGCAGCTAATCCAACCGCTCTATTTATTTGACGACGCCTTCGAATCTGATCTCTCCTTACTATTCTTCCCCCTTTATTGCGTTGAGGCTTCCCCATGTCCATATCACTCGCCAAAGATTGCCTAAGAAGATATTGGCTAACACCATATAACTTTGCAATATCCTTGATATGCTCACTTCCCCGAGTATCTATAAAATCATCCTGCTCCTTAAGAATCCTCCAAATCGTACGCAAATCCATCTCTGCCAGATCAGGGAATTCATCATTAAGACTTCTAACAAGTTTAGCTAACCACTTAACATCTTTGATATAGGTACTAATAGGTTTTTTCCTTTTTCTATTTATTGCAGTAATCAGCTCAAATTGTTCCTCTGTAAACCCCTCCATTCCTGAAACATATGGGTCTCCCAAGTGTCTTCTCATTTGTCCCCTAGCCTGCGACTGAGACATCCATACATGAACAGGATGGAGTCGTATCATTGACCTATCCCTGCGACCTTTCGCCATACAAGAATAAACACCGTAGCATTTACCATGTCGAAGCTCATCATACACTGATACTCTCTTTGAAGGAGCCTGTGGGTCGCCTAGCTCTTCCTCAGTCGCCCATTGAGTACCTAAACCAACCTCTTCATGTATAGAATATGCAAAGTCCAACAAAGTTGCCCCCCTAGGGATTAAACTAGGTATTTCATCCCTATCATAGACAATTATTTTTGGGGCTAGAAGCTCTTTTCTAGACCTATCAGAAACTGATACTCCCATATCAATCTCTTGGTCCTGCTTCAACACTGGACCAATTCGATTCTTAAATTCCCTTGAAGAGTCTTCTTCAAAATTAGCCAAAACTCCCCTATCAAGTCTCCTCTCATAAGCAGAATTATTAATTCGAATAGTAAGATGCCCACCAAGCTTAGGACTATACACATATATCCTGACACCATCTAAAGAGCCTCTCTCTGACTCCCTTACATCAACCCTCGTCCCCGTACCACCGAAATATGAAGCAACGTGAGACCTGGCAAGAGTCATCGCACGTGCCCTTTCCTCAAGTTTTACAATCTTATCAACCTCTTCTCGAATAGATTCCTGGATT
>CAZCLD010000032.1:0-15282 GCA_964499425.1 uncultured Candidatus Peribacteria bacterium
ATCAGTAACATCGAACATAATCTCAGGAAATGCAAAGAATTTATTGTCCCCATTTTGGAAAGTAACAAAGATAAGGATATCCCAAAAGAAATCGCTGAGAAGCTGAGAAATACTGCCGCTACCTATGAATTGGCGCTTACCAAAGCGGATGAAGTTGCGGATGAGTATATAAAGTTGATTGATGAGAAGGCAAAACCAAAAGTTGATGAAAAACCAAAACCAGAACCAAAGCCAGAAGTTGATAAACAAGAAGAGGCAAAGCTAAAAGAAGAGCTTGCGAAGGCTGAGAGAGAATTCAAAGAACTTCACGACAAGCATATCGCATTTCTAGATACTAATCCTTCAGACAAAGATCTGGAAGAGAGAGCAAAAGAGTCAGATCCAGTGGTTCATGCTGTAAATGTTAGGATTGATGAGGCCAAACAAAAACTAGAAGAGTTGCGGAAAGGGAAACCTACCAAGCCTGCTAAACCTACCAAGCCTGCCGAAACTGCTGCACCTAAAGAGAAGAAGCCATACGAAGATTTCAAGAAGTCATTAGAAGCAGATCTCAAATCTGCTCAAGCATACAAGGCACATTATAAGAGTAAAATTGAGAGTTTGAGTGCGAGCACTTAAGTGCTAAAATAAAATCATAAAATGCCTGACGAAAATTCACAAACAAATCAAGGGGGACGAGGAACCCAGGCTGCCACAGCGGCTGCCCCTGTTGTTGATAAGAATAAATCTCCTGAAAAGTATATTGAAGAAGCTGAAGCCACGTATATTGTTCCTGCCTTGGTACGCGAAAAATTCCCTGACTTGATCAAATTGATCTACGAAACTGAATCAATGAATCAAGAAGAGAGAGAGTATTGGCTGCAGATCATGCCAATTATGAGTGAGGAGCAAATAGTTAAATTTCGTGACATCTTGGTGAACGAGAAGCAACAGTTGGCAAAATTGGATGCAGAGTATGAAAGCGAGATGAATCGCATCAATTCTGGTCCGAAGGTAGATCAGGAAGCACTCCAGAAGAAAATGGAAGCGATGAAAAAGGAGGAATCGTCACATGAAGAAGAAGAGAAAGAAGCAGAAGCTGAGTTGCTCAAAAAACTAGAAAATCTTTAGCGGTATATTTTATCCGCACTTTCCAGCTGCTTGTCATTGATTGCTATCGGTTTTGCTGTGACTATTAGCCTTTTTAAGTTAGTGCCAATAGGTGTACAGGTGATCAAAGTCAATTGCTCGTTTGGAGTCTGTTTAAGCACATCTATGTCCTTAGGCATAACTATATCCTTACCCATAACCTCATAAAGATATTTGTCTTGCTGGTAGTAGATCACCAATCTGTCCCCCACAACAACGTCATGCAATAGGGCGAAAACGTCTTTGAATCTACCTGGATCCCATGGGAAGTAAGAGCTATGCCCGGTAATTACAACATTCCCTGTCTGCCCTGGGAAACTAGTTCCTGGATAGTGGACTACACCATCCCGTAGGGCCTCCTGCATTTCGTCTTCAAGTGCCTCCCAGTCATGCTTGATCAAGCTCTCAGAGCTCACATTGGCAATAGGTATGTTTTGATCGATTCTTGGAATAATTATTCTGTTGTCGTTTGGACTAATTGCCAAGTTTAATTCGGGGATTTGACGTTTTTGTACAGCAGGGTCGCTACTGCTCTGTAATATTTCTTTATTGTAAACTGTTGTTTTTACTTCGGTTATTTTGTTTAGAGGGCTAGCTTGCTCGGTCCCTGTGATTTTATGGAATTTACTTATGGCTATTTTCGATAAAGCCGAGTAATTCATCAGAGTAAACCCTATTAAAAGAATCACCGCACTGGCTACTATTTGATGTCCAGCATCCTTTAGGATTGTCTTTAGAGTTCTCTTTTCAGCGGTAGTTTTCACTTTTTGCTTGGTATTTTTACGTGGTTTTGCTTTTTGGGATTTTTTTGGACTGCTGTGCTGTATGTGGAGCTTGAAATGCCCTCCCGATGGCGGAGTTTTGTATACAAATTCCTCATCCTTGAAAGGATCTTTTAAGAAGTTACTTTTGAAAACTTCATCTTCTCCAAATTGCTCATGATTTATAGACATCCGTATATTATAGCCTTTTTCGTAACTTTTTACAATTCTCCAGGTATTAAAATTTGCCCCATCAGCTATTTTATGGGATACTTGTGGGCAGCGAAAATCGTCAATCATGGCTATACAATCCTACAAAAAGTATTTTGACATCGATGCGGTCTTTGAAGATCTAAAGGAATATTCGCCTAAAGCTGACAAGGATCGCTTTT
This sequence comes from uncultured Candidatus Peribacteria bacterium, assembly GCA_964499425.1. Lineage (GTDB taxonomy): Bacteria > Patescibacteriota > Gracilibacteria > UBA1369 > LOWO2-01-FULL-3 > JAQBYK01. Next base: position 2,282 of record CAZCLD010000032.1, read on the forward strand.
TAAAGGCATTTGCCTTTGCCGAGCGCGCTCACAAAAAGCAGGTCAGAAAGGATGGGGAAACTCCATATATCACCCACCCCGTTGAAGTTGTCAAAATCCTGCTTAAACTACATGCTGATGAGGACACTCTGGTCAGTGCCTTATTACATGATGTCCCAGAGGATACTGACTTCGAGATTCATGATGTCAAAGAGGAATTTGGCGACAAGATCGGTTTTTTGGTTGATGGCATTACAAAATTATCTAAAGTTCATTATAGAAAAAATATGCCGGAGAGGCAGATTGAGTCTTTGAAAAAACTCCTACTACATACTGCTGAAGATTTGCGTGTTGTCGTGATAAAATTGGCCGATCGTCTTCATAATATGAGAACCTTAGAGAATATTGATCAACCCGAGAAACGGCTCCGGATAGCAAAAGAAACCTTAGAGATCTACGTTCCTATTGCAAATCTCTTGGGTATAAGGGAAATCAAAACTCACCTTGAGGATCTTTGTTTTAAGCACTTATTCCCCAGCGAATACAAAGAATTGAGTGAAAAGCTCGAATCAGTCAAGAAAAGACGAAGGAGTGTCACGGATAAATTTACGAGAATTATCAGCGAACTTGCCTCAGAAGCTAAGCTAGATTTAAAAGTGAGTGGTCGGGAAAAAAATCTGTATAGCATTTATAAGAAAATTTGTTCGCTTGGTAAAGCTATCGATAATGTTGATGATAGAGTGGGGATTAAGATTGTTGTGGATGATATTCCCGACTGTTACCAAGCACTTGGGTTTGTTCACAGTAAATTCATACCTAAAACAGATCGTTTCAAGGATTATATTGCGAGTTCAAAAGCAAATTCCTATCAAAGTCTTCATACAACGGTTTTTGGCCCAGATGGCGTTCTCACTGAGATTCAAATCCGCACCAAAAGCATGGATGCTGAGGCTGAATATGGAGTGGCTGCCAACTTCTTTAATAATAATTCTATGTCTGGGGATCTAAAAAGATCATCCTGGGTTAAGAAGGTCCTTGAGATGGAAAAGACCGACAAGGATTCTGATGGATTCCTCGAGGATCTTAAGTTAGACATCTTGCAGGACAGGATTTTTGTCTTTACTCCTAAGGGCACAGGCATTGATTTACCCAAAGGGGCTTCGGTTATTGACTTCGCATATGCTATTCATACTGAGATTGGACATCATGCGTACAAAGCAGATATCAATGGTCAGATTAAGCCGATAACCACGGTCCTCAAAAATCGCGATGTGGTAAGTGTCAATACCTCCAGAAAAGTCTCCCCTGAGCTTTCTTGGCTTTCTTTTACCAAAACTAATTTGGCCAAAAACAAGATTTTGGCCTACCTAAAGAGGATAAGTAGGGAAAAGAAGATCAAGGAGGGACATAGAATTCTGCAGAAGGAATTTGATATTGCTGGTCTTGGTCTTTGTAGAAATGTTAATTTTAAGAAACTTGGTATTGTGCTAAGGACTGAATTTGAAAGGGATTTTAAGAATTTGCATGATCTTTTTATAGCCGTTGGGGAGGGAGACATAAATGCTGCAAGTTTGGTCAAAGTTTTGAGGCAAAAAGTTAAGAATTCTCTACCTACAAGGATGTCAAAATCCCGTCAAAATCCGCAAGAAGGAGTAAAAGTAAATCTAAAGATAATGGCGAATAATCGTTTCGGCCTGCTTAAGGATATTACTGAAGTTTTGTATAGCAGTGTTTTGGATATTTACTCCCTGAAGGGCTGGGCCTCCAAATATGAAAAGGAGGCTTATTTCACAGTTTGCATGTTGGTTCCTGACTTAAAAACTCTGAGCAGAATATTTGATGAACTGGAACAGATTGATGAGGTGCGTTCGGTGTATCGTGTCACACCCGAGGGCCTTTTTGCCTTTTATTCTGCCAGTATTCTTATGATTGCCCTTTGGATTTTTCATCCCCTTTTCTTGCGCTTTCTGAGTAGGTCCCCGCTAAAACAAGGCAATCCTATCATCTTTGATTTGATTGTTTATAGCGGTCCTTTTGTTGTGTTAGGTCTGATTTTGTATGTGATGAGTGTTCTAAAGAAATACTTCCCTGTCGTTAGGAATAAAACTCTTCTCTGGGGAATAACTTTTTCCATCCCAATCGTGGCAATTATCACCCTTTCAATTGAGATTATTTACTTTCACCTACACATGAGCTGGTTATTCATATTCATAGAAGTTCTCCTCATCTATGGGTATTTGCTGATGAACTATATGAATTATCGTAAGTTTACAAAGCAAACTTGAAATGCACTACGTCTCCGTCCTTAACCTCGTATTGCTTCCCTTCCATCCTAATTAGGCCTTTTTCTCGGGCCTTTGATTCTCCCCCCGTTGTTGTAAATTCGTCGCAATGGACCACTTCTGCCTTAATGAAGCCTTTTTCAAAATCAGTATGAATAGTACCAGCAGCTTTTGGCGCAAGTGCTCCTTGATTTACCGTCCAGGCACGCGTTTCTTTAGGGCCGGAAGTAAAGAAAGTTATTAGGCCCAAAGTGTTGTAGGCCGATTTAATGAGATTGTTTAGACCTGTATTATCAATATTAAGGGACTGCAGATATTCTCTCACTTCTTCCTCATCTAAATCACTGAGTTGTTCTTCAAGGTGGGCGCAAATTGGTATTACCTTGTGAGCCCCCTCCACCCCAAGCATTGAGGCATATTTTTCTCTATCAATATTCGACAATTCCTTTTCCGGAACATTAACTACATAGAGGTGTGGTTTCATTGTCAAAAGATGGAGATCTCTGAGCATTTCTTTTTCCTCCTTTGCGATATCCATGCTGCTTACAAGATTCCCCATGTTTAGCTGCTCGTGGATTCTCTTTAGCAATTCTGCATATACTTTTTTCTCCTTTTCGCCTGACTTCGCGTCACTGATGGCTTTTTCTAGACGTTTTTCCATTGTCTGTAGGTCAGCGAGTAAGAGCTCCGACTCGATGACTTCACGATCAAGCCTTGGATCTATTTCCCCATGTACATGTGTAATATTGGGATCCTCAAAAAGTCGAACAACGTGGCCTATGGCATTACATTCTCTGATGTGAGAGAGGAATTTGTTGCCAAGCCCCTCGCCAGTGCTCGCCCCCTTAACAAGTCCCGCAATATCCACAAATTCGATTGCGGTTGGAATGATTTTTTCAGAATTAGATAAGTCCGCCAATTTCTGAAGACGATGATCTGGCACCTCAACTATGCCCACGTTTGGATCGATTGTACAAAAAGGATAGTTTTGAGCTTCAGCGCCTTTCGTCCTGGTCAATGCGTTGAATAATGTCGACTTTCCTACGTTTGGGAGACCTACAATTCCTATTTTAAGTGCCATATATTTTGCGTAATTCTGCTAATGGGATTTGTCCAGGTGCCGTTTTATCAGATGGCTTCAGTGGCGCATACATTAAATAATTACCAAATAAATGTCCAGTGGCTCGAGTTAATTCACCCTCCTTTCCCATACAAATGCATATTGCCTTTTTTTTCTTAGCGTTGAGCCCTTTCAAGAGATTTAGCATTCTTAGACTATCAGAAAGACCCTTGGCCTGTGTGGCTATCTTGATTATGTCTGCTCCTTTATGCAGAATTTTTTGAGCAAGCTTATCAAGCTCCCTGTCGGAAGGAGTTTTCTCGAAATCATGGAAAGAAATGATGATTTTGGTCTTTGGACTTACTTTTTTGACCTTTTCGATTAATGATTTTTGACTACCCAAATCAATATCGATGTATTCGATTTTTTGTTTTTGCGAGAGAATATTCTCAATGTTCTGCTGATCCTTAGAGACCTTGTATATGAATGGTCTCTTTTTTGCAGCGAAAATTTCCGTGAGATTTTCGTCACTCAATTTTATCTCATCAAACCAGATCTCAACCAAGTCAGCTTTTTTTTGCGCTTCATTCAGGTATTTTATGAGACTAGCTGGAGTCTTTTTTTTGATGGGCACACAAATCATCATGTATCTAGTAATAATAGCTTTAGAGTTTGTTTTACCTTTTTGATGTCAGAGAAATTTGGGTATATTAGAATGTGATGTGTTCTTCGTAAATTGAAATAAACAAGGGAGTTAAGGTCGTTATCGATCAAAATATTAACTTTTTCCTGTTTCAATAGACTGCTGAGTTGGACTGGTTTCTTTTGTCCAGCTTTGAGTTTTTTCACGTAGAAATCCTTGATTTTGTTATTCTGTACATCAACGAAAATATATCCTTTGGTATCTTTTAGGTTGAACGCCAGCTCTGCATTAAGGTCTTTGCCCTTCTTGATGGGAAGCGCAACTCTTTCCTGCTTGCTTTTCGGGATATGGCTGTAGATTGCAAAATCCTTGATATATGGATTTAGCTCTTTGATTTTCCCTTGAAGGATCTCAAGCTCTTCTCTTAGATCCTGGATTCCAGCGAAAGGATTGATATCAACAAAAGCCTGACCGAAAATGTAGGTTCCTGCTCTTCTGAGTCTGAGTTTCTTTACTTTTAGAATGAGATCTTTTTCTTTTTTGAATACTTTCCGAATTTTGCGAGACAAAGTTGGATCATTCCAATAATCCAGCAGAAAGAACAGTGATTCCTTTGAGCTTGAGAGTCCTACTTTGATTATGAAAAGTGCTATTAGAATGCTGACTACTCCTTCGAAATAGGGAACCCCTCCATAATTGGCAATAATTGAAAAGAAGACTGCAATTCCAGCAATCATATCCATCTTTTTGTCTTTTGCGCTCGCGATTAATGAGAGGGAATTGGCTTTTTTCCCAGCCTTTTTAAGCTTCTTATAGAGTTTATTTGAATGAATGATCGCAACAATGGTTGTTGCCATTGCAAAATAGCGGAAATTTCCCTCTTCCGCTTCTCTGAAAGTGTTTAATCCTTCTCTGAAAATGTAATACCCGAGATAAATTATCCCCAGGGAAATTATTAGTGCTGCAAAAGTTTCAATTTTGTAATATCCGTATTCAAAGTGTTCGTCAGCGTTTTTTCGCGAAAGCCTTAAACCCACATATGATGCGAATACACCTAGCGTATCGGCAAGTGTACTTATGGCATCAGCAATTATCACTGTCATCCCTGTAACATATCCTGCTGACAGCTTGATAATTCCAAGTAAAATCAGGTGAATGATCCCCTCCTTAGCGGCTTTTTCTCCGTCTTGAACGGCGTGTGTATTCATAGGTTGATTCTATCATAAAAGTGGCCCACAGGGCACTTAATGGTTGCCTGTGGGCCGATGGCACTACTTTGCCCACCGAAGTGAGTCAAAGGAATACCGGAGGGCGCTCGATAAGTGAGCTTTAAGGGCCCAATTACGGAGCAATTCTGATCCATTTCCGCGGCCGAGGCTTTGGAGTGGGCCAGAGAACCAAATCAACATTCGGCAACCGAAGTTGCTGAGTGAGACCTGATACAGCCAGAAAGGATCCGAAGATCCCAACTGATTGCGTATATACTATACCATTTTTTTGACTTTTGGTCAATCCGTTGTATTGTACTTTTTCATAAACCTGATTATAATCGGTTTCCAGTAAATATTTCTTAACCTAAAAGACATGAAAAAATTTTTACTGACAATTGCTCTAGTATCTATGAGCGCTTTTCTTTTCACTGCATGTGCCAGTGGTGAGGACACAGTAGTAGAAGATGAGACACCTGCTGCTGAAGATGTTGTTGCTCCGGAAGTAGTTGAAGAAGAGGAACCAGCTGCAGAAGAAGCTGCTGAAGAGGCTGAAGAGGAACCAGCTGCAGAAGAAGCTGCTGAATAATCAAAAGTAAACATCGAATAAAAGAAACCCTTATTTGAAGGGTTTCTTTTTACTTTTGATACTACAATACTTCTTCTGTAATCTCATATGGTGCCGGAACCTTGACCTCTGCATGACGGATAGATTTGTGAGACCTATCTTTTCTAAGAATGGCCATATGTTTTTTGATCTGTGTAATCAAACGATCCTTTGATAGGTCCACTGCCTTGGTTATCTGGTGACTAGCTTCTTTCGCAACAAGTGTCTTTGTAGGTAATACAAGGCAAAATTCTACTTGATACGCATCATGTTTCTCAAATTTCTCAATATTTGACTTCAAAATTGACGCATCGTCAGCGAACTTGGTCAGAAGGTTTTCAATTGCGGGAATTTTCTCTTTTACGTACTCAAGGAATTTTTGTGTTTCCTTTTTTGTAAGATTCTTGTGAAAGAAGGTTGCTTCCATGGAGGAGATGTTTAAGAAATTGTGGCTTTATTATAGCCATTTGCATAGAAATGGTAAAGACCACTTTACATTCATATTCTTAGGAGTAGAATTTTTGCATGCTTACCTACCTTGCATTAGGAGTTTTCTTTCTAGCCTTTGCTTTTATAGTTTTCGAAGTCTATGACAAGTCTCTTGTAGCCTTGTCTGGAGCCCTCCTTATGGTCATCCTTGGGATCCTAAATCCCGAAGAAGCAATTGCGGCTATTGAATTTGAGACGATATTGCTTTTGATGGCGATGATGATTTTGGTTAACACTGCCTCTAAGAGTGGGGTGTTTTCCTGGTTAAATGTTAAGATTGCCTCTTTAACTCGCGGCAATCCCCTGGCGATATTCCTCCTATTCTCTTTAATTACCGCACTTTTCTCGGCTTTTCTGGATAATGTTACTACCGTAATATTGATCGTACCTCTGACGATTGAGCTCGTGAGGGGTATGGGCAAGGACCCCAAGCCTTATATTTTTGCCGAAATTATCTTTTCAAATATAGGTGGTGGATTAACCCTTATTGGTGACCCTCCTAATATCATCATTGGTGGTGCAACAGGCTTCAACTTCTTGGACTTTGTAGTCAATCTTTGGATCCCAATTCTTGGAGCTGCAGTTTTAGCTGTCGCAGCTTTTCTTGGTATACATTGGAAAAAGCTCAAGCCAATCTCGGATAACCTTGTGGAGCTTTGCATAGCCAATGTTACCATCAAAAAAATTAAGCATAAATTCGTACAGAAGACCTTGCATCGCGATTTTATCATTAGGGTTGTCGCGATATTGCTGCTAACCATTCTTGGCTTCTTTCTACAAAGCTATATTGGATTGCCCACCTATGTCATTGCCTTTACCTTTGCTATGTTGCTTGGACTTCTTACGGACAAACGAGTCCAAATCGAGGACTCTTTCAGATCGATAGAATGGACTACCCTATTCTTCTTTGCTGGGCTGTTCATAATGGTCGCTGGAGTTGAAAAAACTGGACTACTGGAATCCTTGAGCCACTGGATTTCTGGATCTACAACTGATCTTTTCTATCTTTCATTGATTATTCTTTGGGTTTCCGGACTAGCCTCCATGGTTTTGGATAATATTCCTTTTGTTACAGTTATGATCCCAGTAATTATTGGCATCCAGGCTCAAATTGGCGGAGACAGTACTATATTGTGGTGGGCCCTATCTCTCGGTGCCTGTCTAGGGGGGAATGGCACACTGATTGGAGCTTCAGCAAATGTTGTATCTGTGGATTTAGCCAAAAAGCAGGGCGTGAACATTTCTTTCCTAAACTATATGAGGTTCAGTTTTCCCCTAACCATCGGGGTTCTTATGATATGTAGTGTTTATTTATTTTTTAGAATTGGATAAGTATGCAGGCGAAAATTGATTTATTCTCAAAATTGCTCAGAGAACTGGAGGCTGAAATTGGCACCAGTGAAGTTGCAGAATTGGTACTAGAAGCTCTGGTTGGCACGGTTCAGGGCTTTAAAGCCAAGAGTGTGAAAGACTTTTGTGAGCAGTTCGAAGATTTAGTTAGCGTAATTTCTAGTACGGAACCCAAATTTGGTATTTTGAACTACCACTTTGCCTATCTTCTTGGCAAATTCAAGAAGGAAGTCTGTAATCAGAATTTTTCAGATAAAAAGTGGAGGGGCATTGTCTTTAGAAGCATTAAAGAAATCTGCAAAGATGCAAGAGCACGCAAAAGAGCTCTAATTAAGCAGTCCGAAAAAATTGATGTTGAAGGCAAAACTATTTTAATACACGATCACAGCCATACAGTTCAGGATGTTCTTGTCCACTTTAAGCGCTTAGGAAAGCACTTTAGAGTTGTTATTGCTGAGCAGGATTTTGACAAAACTCATAGCAATATAGAGAGAATGCACAAGGCTCAAATCCCTTTTCAGGTTGTGCCTGCCTACATGCTCTCCCACGTGCACGACACTATAGACATGCTATTTTTCGGGGCTTTGACTCTGAAAGATACTATGGATTTTGTAATGGACCCTGGGACGCACAGTACTATCTCAGAGTTTCATGTAGAGGATGTTCCCATTTATATGTTTATAGACACCACAAAGTTTAGTTTATGGAGGTCTAAGAAACGTGGTGAAATATTCATACATAAACACCTTCGACTTCATCATGCAAAACCTATCGAGTATGAAAGGATCAAGTATTCCCATGATCGTGTGCCATCAAAATTCTTCCGTAAGATCGTTACAAATGAAGGGCTTTTTGACCACACCGAATTGAAGAAGTTTTTCCAGGAAAAACATGAGCATTATAGGCGTAAGTAGCAAAAGGGATCTATCTATGAGTGTACCCGTGTTCCTCAAAGATTTGTTTTACGGGTTGTGGGTCTACAGGTTCCACCGAGGGCGCAGGTTCCTTGTGTGTTGATGGCGGCTTGTAATTGCTTGGTGGATTGTATGTTGGGTTCGGTGTTGGTGCGGGTGGTTTTGTTTCGGCTGGAGATGGCTCTTCTTCTGGCTCTTCAATTTCCTCTTCTGGATCTTCTTCCTCTTCTTCCTCGATTATCTCCCGAGGCTCTGCGAATCTTTTTAATTCACTCTCAATTTCGATGTTTACCTCTGCAGTATTAATAATTGTAGAATTAATAAACCTGACCGTTTTTTCATCTTCGATGTTTTCAACCACAACCTCTAAAACTTCTACAGTTTCATCTTGCAACTGATTAATTTCCTCGAAGGCATCAGCGCTCTGCTGTTGATCTTCTATCATAAATGCTGCCGAAACGGCCTCTTGAGTTTCGCTTGCCACCGTTTCGACCAAATCCCTGATAATCTCCTCTTCGTCTTTGACTGTATTCTCTGCGTAAACTACTGGCAATATGGCAATTCTTTCCTCCAAAACTAGGGGCTTACCCTTTGTATACTCTCTTAACTCTTCCAGGGCATTTTGTGCCCTTGCAAGGTGCCTCTGGAATTTGTTTTGAGGTGTATTGAAGTAATGCATGAAACTAAATCCAACTATGACCAACAGCACCAAGACCACTGACATCACCCTCCTCATAGGGAATATGAGGGAAAGGATGCTACTTTTTCGCACATCGTCCTGGGTTTTATCCTCTTGCTCTTCCTCTGCTATGTCCCTCAGATGAGCTAGGGTGTTTTGCTTCCATTCTTGGGTTGGCTCAATGTCCATCTTTTGGATGGTTTTTATCAGATCTTTTTCTGTAAATTTATGAGTCATAATTGTAATTTCGTATTTGTATACAGTTAGTTTTCCGCATTAGTTACAGGATTGCATATCACCTTTAGCTTTTTCATAGCCCTGTGGATGGCAGTTTTAGTTGCTGAGTATTTCATTTTTAGTATTTCTGCTATTTCCTCAATGCTTAAATCCTCTCTGTAGTGGAGTACTATAAGGTTTTGATCACGTTCGCCCAGATGTCTTATTTGGCTAAAAACAAAATCGACTTTTTCGTCTGTTTCGTAGTCCCCCTTTATGTCAGTAGAATCTGATATGTTTTCATGGAGTTCTCCTTCTTTTCTGTTTTTGTTTTTACGGAAGTGATCACGGAGAGTGTTTATTGTAATTACAAATAGCCAGCTTTTTAGAGAAGCCTTTTCTGGATCGAATGACTCCCTATACTTCCACGCTTTTACAAAGGCGTCCTGCACAATTTCTTCTGCAATTTGTTTTTTCCCTAACCGCGCGTAAGTATATCTTAGGAGTGTTGTGTTCCACTCATTGAAGGCGTCTTCTAGATCTGTGCTATTTTCTAGTTTATCCACTTTTGTGTTATACACGGAAAATGAGTTTTAGAAAAGATGCGCGAACAGAATTTCATTCTGTCGCACATTATGGTGCCGGGGGGCAGGATTGAACTGCCGACACATGGATTTTCCATTTGGTACCAAGGTTTCCCTAGGGATCGGACTATATCATCATCCTTAGATAAATCTGAGGAGCTGGGCGCTAATACGAGATTATTGTTGGGACTCACTCGTTAGTCTCTACACCTTCCTGTCAACCTTCGCCCTGACAGGCTTGGCTCGGGATTACCATATCCGCCAAATTGCAGACTTAGACTTCCCCGAATTCACCCAGTTTTACATCTCGCATTACTGCGAGAGGGACCGAAATTCAGTCCATTGCTCTACCACTGAGCTACCCCGGCATATTGTCAATTTCTTGGATGGTTCCCCTTGTCCATCCCTGGATTCTGTGAAAGAGTCTCACGTCGGCGATTCTAATCTGAATTGTTCCAAATGGCAACTTTTTTCTTCTTTTCTTCTTGCTATATTTTGATATTGAGAGATTCACTTTAATAAACTGTTTTTCTGGTACTCCTGTAATTTCTGACCAGTATTTTTTTGCCCTTGGGATATTTTTCCCATCGTGAATTGATAATTGTATACGAAATTTTTCTTCTCTAACTTTACAAGTTTGTCGAAAAAAAATCATTATTAGCCTTATTATTTCTGGATTTGAATTCGTGAAATCTACCCGATTTTGACTTTTGCCTCCTTCTCCTAGGTACAAAGCGACACCTATCAATCTTAATTTTTCCAAATCCAAATTCATTATTTCTTGAGCGGATTTTTCCATGATCACATTCGCTCTTTTCTGAGCCTCCATTGTCTGAAGTTTATTTCTTTTTAGTAGAGCCTTAAGCCCCGCCTCATTCGACCTCCTGTTCAGTTTTTCCCTTAGGATTCTTTTCATCCCAACATCCCTAAGCCAATAACTCAAAGTGCTCTTTGGGATCCTCAATTCTCTACTAATTTCAGAATAGCTTTTCCCCATCTTCCTTAAAAATACTGCTTGTTTTTTGTCCTTTCTCATATCATTTCATATCACCTTGTCAGCTGTTCAATTTTATCACATTACCCTCAAAAACAGAAGATTGCTTTTCGTCTCTTCTTTCGCTAGATTTTACTAACAATGGCTAATCAGCGAATCGTAGTAAAACTAGGAACTAACTCAATCACGAGAGAGGACGGATCTCTTGATCAGGCTTTGATCAGCGACTTGGTTGCTCAAATCGCTAAATTGAGTAAGGAAGATCATGACATACTCTTTGTAACCTCGGGAGCGATGGGCGCGGGGCGCTCGATTCTGAATAAAAAGATGCGCTATGATGAGACTACCTCCCGTCAACTCTATGCTGTAGTTGGCCAAGTGAAGTTGATGGAAATGTATTCAAACCTTTTTAAGCAGCATGGGATTATAGTCGCTCAGATGCTTGCTACCAAGCAGGATTTCCAGAATCGCACTCATTCTTTGAACACAAAAAATTGCATAGAATCACTTTTCAGAGAAGGTATCATCCCCATCATGAATGAGAATGATTTCGTATGTATTGAAGAGCTGATGTTTACAGATAATGACGAGCTTGCTGGTATCATCTGTAAGATGCTATTTGCAGATACCTTTATTATTTTGAGCAATGTGGATGGTGTGCTTGATGAAGATGGTAAAGTTATGAGTGAGTTTTCTTATGAAGCTGATCTCCCCAGCCATATAGTCAGTGCAGATAAATCGTCTTTTGGGAAGGGTGGGATGCAGACAAAATTTGGTGTTGCGAAGTCAGTTGCGAGTCACGGCACGGAAGTCTTTATCGCTAATAGTAAAGAGGGAAATATTCTTCTCAAAATCCTGGGCGGCGAACATATTGGCACTAAATTTATCCCAAAACTTCATCAATCATGACTAAAGTTTGTATAATCGGGCTCGGGAATATGGGAAAGGCAATATTTGATGCGATTGACTCTCTGAGCATGTTTCAAGCACATGGGTACGACAAAGGGGACGACGTTAATAGTGGTATTGAGAAAGCAGATTTTGTAATCATTGCAGTAAAACCCCAATCATTTCCTGGATTGGCCCAATCGATTGAGGTTGACCTGAATTATAAGATGGTTATTTCAATTATGGCTGGTGTTTCTATTGAGAATATTTCTGAAAAGCTTTCAGCAAAACGTGTTGTGAGGGTAATGCCAAACTTGCCTCTTAAGGTAGGTCATTCGCTAAGTGCTTGGTGTTGTAATGAGAAAATTGAAGAAGACGCAAAAGTAACTATAAAAAGTATTTTAGGAGTTTTCGGAGAAGAAATTGAGGTTGATGATGAAAGTCAAATAGACGTAGTGACTGCGCTAGCTGGCAGTGGTCCCGCCTATTATTACCGCCTCAATCAAGCTGTAAAAAGGAAGGCTATTGCTTTAGGCTTTACTGAAAAAAAAGCAAAGAAAATCGTGAGATCGACATTTCTAGGGGCTGCAAAACTGTTTGAAGAAGGTGAATTGTGCTCATCTGAACTAATTGAAAAGATATCTTCTAAGGGGGGGACAACTGAGGCGGCTTTGGGGTCGCTGGAAGAAGCGGAATTTGATAGGATAATTGGGGATGCAGTGCAGTCTGCTTTTGATAGAGCTAAAGAACTAAATGAATCTTGAAGAAACATTACAAAAAGTAAAAACAGCGAGCCATAAGTTGGTAATGGTTGATGATAGTGAGATACGCAAGATTTTAGAAGCCCTCGCCAGTGGTTTAGAGTCTGGATGTGAGGATATTTTAGCTGCCAACAAAAAGGATCTCGCTAGTATCAATGCTGATGATCATATCTATGATAGGATTTTGCTCAATGAAGAGCGAATACGAGATATTGCACAGAGCGTGAGGAATGTTGCCGACTATGAGTCCCCTATTGGAGTTGAGATCGAGCATAAGGTCCTTGAGAATGGATTGGATCTAAAGAAAGTCACTACCCCCCTGGGCGTTATTGGCGCTATCTTTGAAG
>CAZCLD010000033.1:0-9782 GCA_964499425.1 uncultured Candidatus Peribacteria bacterium
CTAGTGCTAAAGGAAATAGAGCTGAGACGGCTTGGAGTTACGATGCCTCTAAAACCCAGGAATTTGTTGCTAAATTGGAGGGGGAATATAGTCAGCCCAACATTGCCAAACCACTCGGAGTACTGCGGAGCGTCTTTATGGAGTGAAGCGTGTTAGTGGAGATAACTATGAATATAGCCAGACTACGCCGGAAGGAAAGATAGGCATTGCAGAATATCTTGGGCGACGTGGTTTTGTAATTGAGGGTGATCCTGAGTCGGGTAGTTTTAAAGCGGTGAAAGGAGAGGAAGTTGTGAGATTTAAGGCTAAGGCAGAAGCAGAAACAGAAACGGAAGGTGATGCCAAACCTATGGAAGGTGTAACTGAAGCTGAGGCTGGAGCTGAAGTGGAATCTGAGTCTTTGTCTGGCATGGACTTATCCAGTCTTGATGTAGGGAAGCTTGAATCGCTTCTCTCCCAAGAAAATCCATCGGCAAGTGAAATAATTGCGGAATTCAAAAAGGTTCCTGCTTTAAAAGCACTGCTTGAAGCCGATGCGGGGGTTAAGGATAGAATAACTATCGAAACTCATGTGCAGAGAGTTATGGGGCAGTTTGAGAAATATCTAGCTAGCCAGGATTTGCCACCAGGTACTGATAAGAATTTTTATCGTGTGCTCTTTGTTTTACATGATATTGGAAAACCGATAGCGATTGAAAGAGGGGATAAAGAACTTCAACATGAAGAGACTGCTCCAATTATGCGCGATGTTTTATCCAAGTTGGGTTATTCTCAGCAAAAAATAGATTTCATGGTTGCGATGATTGATGGAGATCCTGTCGGAGAAACTATTAGAAAAAAATCCTCACCAAGAGAAGCTGCTGCAGAAATGGCAAAAACTGCACATGATCTTGGTATTCCTGTGGGGCAGTTTTATGAAGCTGTAAAAATATTCTATATGGCTGATGCCTCTAGTTATACCAGTGATGCGGGTGGTAGCGGTTCTCTTAATAAACTTTTCTCTTTTGATCAAGAAAATGGGCGAGTTTCCATTACTCCCAACAAAGCAAAAGCTTTAGATCTTCTTGGGTTAGAAGTACAAAAAATCCAGGACGCTCGTGATATTGGAATGATTACCTCGGGAGAATTGGCAGATTATCGAGTCGAACATCTGGGAGAGGTACAAGCGGCTGCAGAGAATCTATCAAAACTAGATTCTCAAGAGAGAAATGCGCGGATAATGGAGATTTTTGGTAGAAATAAAGTAAAGGCTGTTGTTATTGCTGGAGAAGTTTCAGCTATTCTTGAAAAAGCTTCTTTTGGTACTGAGATGGAGAGTAATCTTGAAAACATAGATCGGTATCGCCAGTCAGAACCTGAGATTCAACAAACTGTTGAACGTATTGAGGAGCTGCGGCAGCACGAGGATAAAGATGCTCAGTACATTATGCTGACGCTTCTCTACAACGAAAATCCTGCACTCTATGTGGCAGCCATGGAGCGTTTTACCTATGATATCTCTGCTGAAAGATCTAGAGCGAATAGAGAAGCAAAAGTTGAACAAGTGTTGGAAGGGTATTCTTTGGAAGAAAGGAGAGCTATTGATCAGTTACGAGGTCGCATTGAGACCGAGGTTACTTCGCAGATGTTGGATACTCATGGTACTGATTTGGATTCACTTTTTCATATAATTGGAGATGGAGGGTTGTCATCGGGTCATGAGCGTATGGCTCGGGGACAAGAGATCAAAGGTGTAGCTGGTGATGATATTAAACTTGCTGGTTCTCTTTCGACTTTCTCATATCTGGGTTCTTTTTGGGATGCTCCAGGTAAAGATGTGTTAATTACTCTCGACCGTGATTTTGTTGAATCACAGGGAGCTGATCAAAGTTTCTATACCTCGGAAGACTTTGTTTTGAAGTTTACCAAGGGTTTTGATGTTGCAAAAGAAGCTCGTAGAGCATCAGTTGATCAAAAACTTGCGGACGTGATGTCTCGTGGAGATATGAAAGGTTACTTGAGTTATAAAATGGCTGAGCATATTTTTGCAGAGGCAAAGGCTAGAGGGATTCCTCTTAGAGATATCCCTAAAATGGATCTAGTAAGCGGACTTGCCTCTTTTGTTAAAGACAATAGTGATATTACTAAATTGCCAGATACTATGCTTGGTGGTCGTCCTGAGGGGCATCTTAAATTTGAAGTGCCGCTTGAACAAATGCAAATTAAAGTGCCTAAGGTGAAAGTTGCTGATCTACTTCTAGACGTGAATAAATCAATTGCTAAAATTGAAAAGAGACTGAAGGGAAAGAATCCTGATACATTAGATCGATATGCTCGTCGAGAATATCAATTGCTTCAAGCACAAAAAGCAAGGTATGAATCAATCGTTGAACAAACCCCCGATATTACAATGCGTGGTTTAGTACTTAAGCATATACAAGAGACGACTGATTCTCTTCGACAAAGATTGGATGCAAATCCTAATGATGTGGAAGCAAAAAGGGCATTGCAGAGAATAGGAAAATTAAAGCCAGAGCAAATACTCGAATTCGAAAAAGGAGGCCTAAGGGCTGATCAGGATTATAGAAGGAAAGAATATCTGGAGGATGCTCTGGGCATTGAATTGTCAGATAAAGTTGCTTTCAATGAGTACAAAAAAATCCAAGTGATTAGATTACCTGATCAAACCCATGTCTATCACGAAGATGCTCGTTTTCTTAGCGCATTTAGGGCTCATCTACAAGAACAAGGTATCCCAGCAGATTCTATGAAGATTAAAGGGAATAAACTGATTGTCCAAAATTCTCAGCAGTCTCATGATTTTGCTCAGAGTGCTCGTCAATTTATTGAGAAGCATTTGGCTGCACCTAAGTCTAAGCCTAAGCAAAAGGCAAAACCAAAAATGGAAATCGCGATTGATCGCAAATTGATTGGTCCAATAGTAAAAGTTCTAAATGGAGCTGGTTTATCAAAGAAGGATTTTGCTGGGATGAAGGGGCTTTTGCTTAAGAAGGGCGCAGACGCTATAGCGCTAATACGTAGACAAAACAAGCTTCCGCTTGCATCTTTAACACAACTTGAATTAGTATTTCAGACTGGGAATTAAGGCCAGCTTATGATATAATTAAGCGAAATTATGAGTACTCAAAAAGAAACAGCAGAGGGGCCTACAACTCCGCGGGAGAAGGCACACGAAATTGTCCAAATACTTGAGAAAGATGTTGAGGGCATTTATGCGCTATTTGAAGATAAGGGGCTTTATTACAGCGATCCTACTCTTCATAATTTGGAATCCACTATTACTTCTGGACTTTCAAGAGTTAAAGCAATGCTTGCTTCCCCTTCTGGTGAGCCTGATGAGATTGATAGTATATTGGAACATCTTGATTATCTTATTCAACAAAAAGATCTTTTCTACCTGAGAAAGGCTGTGATGGATGGTGATACTAGTTTACCTTTGGGTTTAAAGAATATTACTGAGCTTGGTCCTGCTGAGGCTTCTTTGAGAGAGTTCCCGGGATCAAAAGTAGCTATTGGGTTAAATCCTGGTATAGCTGATCCTCCAAGTGTTCAGGGGTTTTTGCCTTGGGAAGATGGTACGGGTCTTAAACTAGATTTGCTTTTGGCTGACTCAGGTCAAACTCTTGCAGAAAAAGCTGTTGCAATTGCCCAGACTAGGCCAAATGATTTGTTAGTCTACAAAGATGGTGAGCTAGATGCCTTTCTTGCTGCTCAAATTATTAGTGGGGAACTTGAAGTGGATGATGAAACTAGGAATCTTCTGGTTGAGGCCATTAATCTAGATCAGGGGACGTCTACTACTGGAGGTAGTGATGCTCAGCAGTTGTTTGATTTGTGGAGAAGTAAAGACATGAATGGTTTGATGGAACTCTTGAAACCAAAAAAAAAAACGTAGATAAGATATTGGGTGGTACGTCTCTTAGTGTTTGGGAAACTCTCTATTATTCACAGGAAATAATTGGAGCTGGAATTGAAGGTGTCTCTCAAGAGCAGCTGATGGCGATGGGTTATTCTAAAAGGGCTGTTCAGGAACGAATTGCTATTGGGCTCATTCTCACCCAACCTAATTTAGAAAAATATGAGGATGTTCTGGTTCATATCTTATTGAAGGGGTCTGGTGATGAAGCGGTGCGCTGGAAAATTGCAGGTGCTCTAGCTGATTATGTGCCTAAATCTGCATCTAATCATAGGGCTATACTTGCTTATTGCAGAAAGTGTTTTAGAAGGAAATCTCGAACGGGCTGGTATATAGCTTTAAATCTGGCTAGAAATGGCAGATATCCAGAGTTGAATGATTTTCTTTTAGGTTTTTTAAAGATTAAAAAAGTGAATCCTGAATTTCAAGTATTGATGATTGGCTTTGGGCCCGCAATCTTGGGGGAAGATTGGAAAGATATACTGGCGGATAATCTGGATTTTTCAAATCCTGTTGTGGCTGAAACCTGGGCACGTGAAGTAGAAGGAGAAAAGAAGCCACCACCAGAAATTGGTATTGATCTTAAAGAGAGAGAAGATCAAATAAAAGGCGCTCTTTTGGGCCATGTAGTTGGTGATGTTATTGGTGCTCCTGTAGAACTTATGAAGCTTGAGGAAATCAAACGTCGTTATGGAGTGGTAGATGATTTAGTCCAAAATGATCAGGCCCTTCTTCCAGACGGTGAATACACGGATGATTCTTGTCTTGCTTTTATAGGTATGGATAACATCGTAGCGAACAGCAATTTTGAACTCATTGATTATGCAAGACGTTTGGGTGAGCAGGCAGTGATGATGGATGGTGGCCAAGATTGTGATCGTCACTTTTCTCATCGTACTACCATGTGTATGCGTCATCTTTCAATGGGACAAGATCCTCGATTTACAGGTTACGAATCCGGCAAAAATGGTGCTGCAATTCGTGTTCTTCCATTAGTTGTCCTCGATTTGTACGATCCTCAGGATAATCTTCGCAAGAATGTCGAAGAAGCTTGTGGAGCTACACATATCGATGAAGTTGCACAGGAGGGTGCTTATTTGCTGGCACTTGCATTGCGCGAATGTTTTGAACTGAATGGTGGAGATCCTTCGATGTTGATTGATAAATTAATTGAGGAATGTCAGGTGGAAATGATTAAGGAAAAGCTTGAGCTTGCTCGTCGTCTTCTCGCAGAAGATGCTTCTTTTTCTGAGGCTGCTAGTGAGATAGGAACTGGATCACGTATAGAAGAAAGTCTTCCCTATACTCTTTTCTGCTTTCTTAAGAATCCAAAAGATTTCAAAAAAGTTGTTGTTTCTGCCATTAATGTGGATGGTGATTCAGATAGCTTGGCAGCAATGGCTGGTTCGCTTTGTGGCGCTCTAAATGGGGCTGATTCTATTCCAGGGGAGTGGGTTGAAAAAATTGAATGTAAGGACAAAATTGAATCATATTTTTGATTCTTTTGACACAGAAGTGTAATATGTGGGGGATGTATTTCTTAACCTCATTTTTATGGAAACATCAATTCTTGTAGCGAAGATTCTGGGGATTGCCTATATCTCAATAGGTCTAGGTGTTCTTTTCAGTCCTGGCCATTACAAAAAACTCTTTTCTGATTTTGATAAAAATCCTACTTTTGTTTATCTTGGTGGGATAATGGCATTGTTGGCTGGATTTTTGATTGTAAATTTCCACAATATTTGGATAAAAGATTGGGTGGTGGTAATTACAGTGGTTGGTTGGTTAGCTTTGGTAAAAGGTGTACTACTGCTTATTGCACCAAAGGTTATACTTGGTATGTCTAAGCCTTTACTTAAGAATCTCAAGCTGATTGGATTATTTGCCCTGGTTTTGGGCCTTTTGGTCAGCTATCTTGGATTTTCTGTTTGGGTTGGATAGAGAGAATGCATGCTACTTTGCTGTTAACTAAAAGATTTGTTAGAATCTCGACAAGATTTTAACAAGTTTTATTATGATTATTGGTTTAACAGGCTCAATGGGCTGCGGAAAGGGGGAAGTTGTGAAGATTCTGGAGAAGAAGGGGTTTGAGTATATTACTCTCTCTTCGATGGTGAGAGAAGAAGCGCGGAAGAGAGGTATTGCTGAGGAAAGAGAAAAGCTTATGGAGGTCGGAAATTCTATGCGTAGTGAAGGGGGGCCTGGTGTTTTAGCGCAGCGTGCGCTTAAAAAAATCCAAGAATCTGACCATGATAAATGGGTTGTGGATGGTATTCGTAATCCAGCGGAAGTTGATGCCCTAAAAGAAGGGAGGGATGTTCATGTTGTTGGGGTGATGGCGGAAAAAGATCTTTTGGTGGAGCGGATACTGAGTCGAAAAAGGGATAGTGATCCGACTGTTAAGGATGAGGTGATTCGCAAAATTGAGCGAGAATTGGGGGTTGGGGAGCCTGAAGATGGACAGCAAGTTGAGAAATGTTTGGGAAAAGTTGATAAGATGATTGATAACAATGGGACTCTTGAAGATCTGGAGCAACAATTTGTAGATTTTTACAATATGGTTCAGCGTCCTTCCAAGGACAAGTATTATTTGGATTTGGCGCGGAGTGTTTGTAAGAGGGGGACTTGTACGAAAGTTGAAATTGGAGCTGTGATTATCCGCGATGATCAGGTAGTAGCTACGGGATATTGTGGAGCGCCTCGCGGCACTAAGAGCTCACAAGAACATGGGTTTTGTCTACGCAAAAAACTGGGTATTCCCTCGGGGCATCGTTATGAGATGTGCAGAAGTGTCCATGCTGAGCAAAATGCGATAATTAATGCTGCACGTTCAGGAACAAGCTTGCTTGGTGGGGACATGTACATTTACGGAAAAATCCAAGGTGATGATGAGGAAGTGGTTTTAGATGCTTTCCCGTGTTTTATTTGTAAGAAAATGCTTATAAATTGTGGATTAAACAGAGTGATTTGTTCCCTTAAAGAAGGAGGATACAAGATTTTTGAGGTGGCAGGGTGGATAGAGCAGTGGAAGAAGAATGATATTATCGATGATAAATTCCAATATGGTGAGCGGACTGACGGAAAATAGATATTAATTTGGTGAAGTATAATTTGACTTAAGTTGCATATTTATGTATGGTTTTGCCCTTTTTTGAATTTTAATTAAATCAAATATGTCTGGACTTATATCAACTGAGCCTGTTCTTGACCCAGAAGATATCGGGCGTCTTTATGCTACGGAATTGAGGAGAGATCCAGATTCAATACTTCCGGGGGAAAAGAGAAGAGCCGAACATCCTCTGCCTCAATTGGAGGAAGAGGCAGCTCCAACAGATGCTGACCTACTATTGCAGGAACAACGAGAATTTCCTCCGCTTGTTAGGGTTTTTTCATCAGAATTGATTGCAATGATAAGAAGAAATGAATTGTTAGCTACACTGGGAGGAATAATGATAACTGATGAATTAATTGAGCAGGCAAGGATGGTTCAAGATGCTTTGGTAACGAGTGAGGGTATCAGTCCATATGTGACTGCAACATTTACCCCATTAGTTGAGTTTATCTTAAGTAGATCGGTTTCAGAGGAATACCAATATATGGAGGAAATGGATTTGAATACGGTAACTCTCATGGGTAGACTTCTTGAGTTTGCGGACCATAGGCCGGATTTTGTACCGGAGCAGAGATTAAAAGATGCGCATCGGGAGTTTGGTGAATTTGGAGGAGTTAATGCCTCAGTTTGTACTTCAACGACTTTTACAACGATGAGGCCTGAGGTAATGGAGAGGATCTTCAAAGGAGAAATAGGCACTGATGAGGGGTGTTTTTTGTACGGGAGGCATTTTAATCCAAATGCCCTTTACTTTGGGCTAAGACTTGCGGCTATGGAGGATACAGAGATCGCATATCCGACAGCAAGTGGGATGTCGGCGATCATGTGTACATTGATGCAAATTGTTGAACCAGGCGATGAAATTGTGACCAGTGGTGCTGTCTATGGAGGGACTCATGCTAGGTTGGAGAAATTCTTTCCAAAATGGGGAGTTGAAACAAATTTTGTTAGACCGTCGGATACTAAAGGCTTTGAAGAGGCAATTACTCCGAAAACCAAGGTCGTATATGTTGAAACAGAGGCTAATCCGACGATGGAAATAGCTGATTTGAGAAGAATAGCAGATTTGGCTCATGCAAATGGAGCGAAACTTGTAGTAGATAATACATTTACGCCGTTAACTTTTACTCCATCTCATTTTGGAGCAGATGTGGTGGTTTATTCGACAACAAAATTTTTGAATGGAAGGAGTGATGCCATTGGTGGAGCTATATGTTGTAGCCAACAATTCCTACTTGAATTAATGGATCTTCATGAGGGAGAGTTAATGTTGATGGGACCTGTTATGGAACCTGCCAATGCACATCAGTTAGATCTGTATTTGAATGATCTGCCTTTAAGGATAAGGGCTCACTCGCAGAGGGCTCTTGAGATAGCTCGGAGGTTAGATTCATCGGGTCTTAGAGTAGGGTATCCTGGATTAGAGGAACATCCACAACATGAATTGGCAAAAAATATGATGAATGCTGATTATGGATATGGAGGAATGATTAGTATTGATTTTGAGACTCCAGAGATTGCTGAGAGATTTGTTGAAAGACTTCAGGAGTTAGGAGGTGGTTTAAATGCAGTTAGTTTGGGATATTTTGATACTCTTGCGTCAATATCGGGCAGTTCAACTTCATCTGAAATAGATGGGGAAAAACAAAGAGCGATGGGTCTTACTCCAGGTCTGACGCGTATTTCAATTGGATATACTGGTACTCTCCAAGCGCAATGGGAGGCGATTGAAAAAGCCCTATGGTATGCGCGTTTGTCTTTGCCGCATATACCTCCGGGGAATATAGATGGACAAGAGGCTACGGATGAATGCGATTGATCATTCTTGGGAAGGGGATTGTTTCTCTGATGTGCTTTGTTCCGCAAATCCAGCCTGTAAGACGCTCTAATCCGACGCCAAACCCACTATGTGGTACGGATCCGTATTTACGCAGGTCGAGATACCACTGAAAGTCTTTTTTGGGGAGTTTGTGCTCTTCGATGCGCTTTAGAAGAGTGGCATGGTCATCTTCCCTTTGAGATCCTCCGATGATTTCTCCGAAACCTTCTGGTGCGAGTAAATCTGAGCAAAGAGATCTTGATTCATCTTGGGGATCTCGTTTCATATAGAATGCTTTTACTTCTGCGGGATATTTCTCGATGAATATTGGCTTGTCGAATTTTTTTGAGTATGTTGTTTCGTCGTCACCTCCGAGATCTTTATCTGGGGTGATGTCTGAGCCTGCTTCCTGTAGCTCTTTTATGACTTCTGCGTGTGTCTTTCTGTAGAATGGAGCCTTTATTTTTTTGAGGGGTTCTATGTCGCGCTCGAGTGTTTTTAGCTCTTTTTCGTTTTCTTTGAGAACCTTTTGTACGACATATTCGATTAACCTCTCTTGGATTTCCATGTTTTCTTCGTGTTCGACAAAAGCGGCTTCTGCGTCCATCATCCAAAACTCGGTTAAATGTCTGCGTGTTTTTGATTTTTCAGCGCGGAAAACTGGCCCAAAATCAAAACATCGACCCACTGAAAAGATTGCTGCTTCGAGGTATAGTTGCCCGGATTGAGAAAGGTATGCACTGCCTTCATCAAAGTATTCTATTTCGAAAAGTTCGGTAGTTCCCTCGCATGCGTTGGGCGTGAGGATAGGGGAGTCGATTTTGATAAAGCTCTCATTGTTTAGGTGTTCATAAATTCCATTGATTATTGTGTTTCTGACCTTTTGGATCGCTCTTTGTTTTGCTGAACGTAGCCAAAGATGGCGATTCTCCAGT
>CAZCLD010000033.1:9792-12344 GCA_964499425.1 uncultured Candidatus Peribacteria bacterium
GGTGCCGTGTTCTTTCTTGGAAATTGGATAATCTTCGTCTGCGAGTTGAATCACTTCTATGTTTTCGACCTGTAGCTCAAAAACACCTTCGTGCTTTGGGTGAGCACTAACTTTTGCAGTGACTATGATGGAGCTTTCCATTGTGAGTTTTTCCGCTGTTTGGAAAACTTCAGGAGAAACATCCGGTTGATATACTATTCCTTGAGTAACGCCTGTGCCATCTCGAAGCTGTAGAAAAAAGATCTTTTTGCTTCCACGTTTGTTAAACATCCAACAAGGTACCTGTACAGATTCTCCAACATGATCCCCTAGGTCTTTTATTAGCATAACGGGGTTAATATACAATTGTTGGTGTGTAATGGACAGTGTTTTTTAGTCGATTTGACAGGAATGTTGAGAGTTGGCATACTTCAGTCTTCTGAAGACTCAACATGGAAGGTATTAGAACAGAAGCGGAAATTACCGAAATATTGGAGGAGATAGATGCCAGAGTCTCTGGTAGACATGTTGAATATTCACGTTTTGCAACACTTAATGATAATGAGGATGCTGGAAGAAGGCTTCATCCAGAAATAATTGACCCTGCTGGCTTTGTTAGAGCGGGAGTTAGAAGAGTCTATAATAGGGACTTGGCTCCTTTTGAGAGGGATATTGATAGAATAGTCTTCTACACTATGAGCAAGTTGAGTGGCAAGGCTCAAGTCTATGGTTTGCCCTCTGAGCACTTGATTAGGACAGATACACCTGTCTCTACCAGATTGTCTCATTCTTTGGAGCTTTCAAGAATTGCTGAAAAAGCTGCAAGAGCATTGGGGTTAAATATGTCTTTAGTTGTGGCTCAAGCATTGGGACATGATATAGGGCATTCGCCTTTTGGGCACGTAGGGGAGAAAGCTTTAGGGAAAATTGGTGAGAAATATGGGCTTGGACGATTCCATCATAGTAGTCACAGTCTTCGAATTTTGGATCATTTAGCTCAAGCTAATCTCACTTTTGCGGTCAGGAATGGCATAGTAATGCATGATGGAGAGGCTGATGAGAGCAAGGTAATTCCTAATACAGATGCTGATGAAGTATTATTGCAGGAGTTTTTGACTGCCAGGAAAGGCATGTTAACTAGGGAAGATTCCAAATCTTATGGAGTTAGCGAAGAGACTCCTTACAGACCTTCTACCATTGAGGGTTGTCTGTTGAGAGTTTGTGATGCCATCTCATATGTTGGTTCTGACTTTGAGGATGCAGTTAGGCTTGGGATTGTTGATGCGCATTGGTTGCCAACTGAGGTTGAGAGGGGGCTTGGGAGAACAAACGCTCAAATTATTGATACTCTGTTTAATGATCTGATATTGCATAGTTATGATAGGCCTTACATTGGTTTTAGTCCTGCAATTATAGAGTTGTTAAAAGCATTGAAAAAATTCAACAGAGAGCGGATCTATTGGATGAAAGATCAGGTTATTGAGGGTAAAGAAACGGGGGAGTCTCGTTGTGACGATAATCCTCATTTACTTCGGATAAAAAAGCTATCAAAAAAAATGGAGCTTGTGTTTGAGAAACTTTTGGCTGATTTGAAGGATAATAAAGTAGAATCTCCGGTGTTTGCGTTCAAAAAAAATGCTCCTGATGGATATGTTGAGGGAAATAGTGATGAACAAATTGCATTTGATTGTTTGGCAGGAATGACAGACGCGCAGTTTATAAGATATTTGGGCGAATTCGAAGCTGGTTGACAAATTCATGATAAATGGTTAGAGTCGGGGCTATTTAAATGATTATAAACTATGAATATTGAGAAAGTTTTTGAGGATCAAATGGCATTATTAAAGGTTCCACCTCATGATTGGGAAAGTCTCTTCCCAAATGAATGTGATCAAGTGGCTAGAGAGACTGCGATGCGAGCTGCCGAGGCAGTGTCGGATTTGCGTGCGAGAGTTTTGGCAGAACGTGATTTGATTAGGAGATGGATAGCTGCTGCTCAATCTCGTGATACTGGGCAAAAGATTCCCGAGATGGAGGGGGAGGCGAGTCCTATGTTTAGTATTGATTATTATCACCATGGTGATTTGGAGGGGGATCAAAGAGTTGGTTTGGGATTAACTTCTGTATATGAGACAGACTGGAATATTACTGGGGGACATAAGTATCCTTTGCGAATGGAGTTGGGGTGGCACAGGCCTGGTATGCCCTTGAGCGAGGGGATGTTTTATAGGGATGGTTATAGTCGATTTGACGATAATTTCGGAGCCTTGAGATCGATAGATCCTGAGACTTTAGCACAGACAGGGATATGGATCAGAAGAAAAGGGGGATCGAAGCTATGTGACTGGCCTGTAGATATAGCAGCTCGTCCTGAGAATACTAGAGTCTTTGTTGGTTCATTTGAAAGAGGTAGTGATGGTCGATTTGATGGTACAGGGGTTGCGTTTAATGAGTCCTCTGTGGAGCCTGTGGTTGATGGTGTTATAGGTATAAGGCCTGGATTTGAGCATTTGTTAGGATTTGACTATTTGGGGGACAGGATGAGAACGGCGGCGGCGAGAGGTGGAGGTATT
>CAZCLD010000033.1:12354-14938 GCA_964499425.1 uncultured Candidatus Peribacteria bacterium
ATCGATGAGTTTTATTGAGAGACTTCTTTAGTTAGCCGAAAAAGTAGTGAAAATCCCCGGGGATTTTTTGGAGGCAGGTGTTGTTCGAATCTTAGTATTTTCTATCTTTATAAAGATGGATATTATATGCTTCATGTAGGTATTTATTTCTTAACTTCATCACTATGAATGAAATGACTCTATTTCTGGCTCAAATATTTGGGCCTGTACTTGGGCTTGTTGGCCTGGGGATTCTTATTAATCAGGATTTTTACTCGAAGGCCTTTAAGGATTTTAATAAAGAGGGTTTTAGCTTTGTGGCTATTGTTATGTCCATGATAGCCGTTGGTGTTGTTCTTGTAATGAAACACTTTCTATGGGGGTCTCTTTCAGAGGTTTTAGTGAGCTTAATTGGGTTAGGCTTTCTTGTTAAAGGAGCCATGTTAGCGCTTATGCCAAAAGCTTTTAATGGCATTGTTAATAGAGTGTATTCAAAAGGGTTGCTGAAGTTTGCGGGACTTCTCTGGCTTGTTGGAGGTGGATATCTCTCTTGGGTGGGATTCTTGACTTAGGTTAGCTAACAGATTAAAGATAACGGCATTGTGTCGTCTTGAGTCTGGTACAGATGAAGGTTAGTATCTAGAACTGGTGTACGTGACTTTTTGGCTTTTTTGAGCTATAATTTAGGGATAACTATTTATTATGGCTGAATCAATTCAAAAATTGCCAGATTTTAGTGAAGTGCACGATCTGTTCCAGGGGCGTCGTCCTGATTTGCCAGAGAAAGAGGTTTCAATTGAGCAAATTGAAATACTCGATAGGACAGCTGCCCAATCTGCAATGAATGCTTTTGCAGAGGAGGTTTATCCAAAATATAGGGATGTTTCAGAGGATGATCCTAGTGGGACTACAAGATCTCACGAGGAAGAACAGATGACGAAAACAAATGTTCCGCTTGGTGAGGTTGTTGTTGACGCATCTGTGCCTTTAACCATGGATGTTTATAAGAATTTTACCAATGAAAGAGGGAGGAGGTCGGAGTCTATCAATTTTTACCTCTATAAAGGCAGTGGAGATGCGCAGGATTTTATTGGGAATATCTCTGTGGCTGATCGTGGAGAAGATGGCTTTGATATAATTGATCGTTTGGTGGAGTCTAAATTTAGGAAGCAGGGGCTCGGAAAGATGTTTCTCAATTGTGCAGAAGCTTTTGTGCAAAAGGCGTCTACTGAAAGGCAACAGCCTGTTAAGGCTTTTGCTAATATGTCTCAATTGAATGTTATTTATTGGTTTTGGAAGAATGGATATAGACCAGAGACTGATGAAGATAGAAGAAGGTTAGATATGATTTTGACCGGGCATGGAGATTTGGAATTGTTGGAAAGGAACTTCGTTTTTCATAAAGATACTCCTGACAAGGATCGGTATTTCGTGAAGCCCGATGGTGAATTTGCTCTCGATGGCGATGGAGGTAGAGTGATCAATTACAATAATGCTTTAAGAATAAGAATGGTGAAGGTGTTTGAAGCAGGGGTTGGTGAACAAGTAGAAGATATAGTTGATGATACTAGGGTTGATCTTGAGCTCTGATGTTAGCCGAAAAAGTAGTGAAAATCCCCGGGGATTTGAATAAATGCTTACGGTAGGGTTGTGTAGGATGTGCACTCGCTTCCGCAGACTTCGAAAAATGGTCCTCCGTCAGTTGTGATCGTGATTGTGTCATAAACAAAATCTGCCTCTAGGTCACCATAATTACGTGCTGCTTCTGTCGGCGTGCAACTTTTTGGAGGCGGAGGATTAGGACTGTTGGGGGCATTAGGCTCGAATTTTACGCCCCCTCTTTCTGTTTGGTAAATTGTCTCTACTCCAGCTGCATTTGTGGCACTTATCGCTTCTTGAGATGGATTTCCATATTGATTAAATCCGGCTCCACAGCTTGTGCTGTCTCCTACTGACACGAAGGCTACGGTAGGGCTAAGTGCTGTGATGAATTCCTCTGTAGTACTATTTTTTGAGCCATGATGACTCAGTTTGGCAGCATCTACTTCCGGTACAAGGCATGCTTCGAGAAGTGGGGTTTCCATCTCTCCAGTTAAATCTCCTGCTGTAAAGTAGCTAAAACCCCCAAATTCTATAATTGTTGCATACTTCGTCCATTATCTGTGCTATCTATTTGTTCTCCTTCTGGAGAAAGCCGTCCATCGGCAGCTATTATTGTTATTGTAGCACCTCCATCTAGATCAATGTTTCCTATATCCCAAGCAGCCATATTGATGCCGGTCTCTGCTACGGTATACCAATTTTCGCAAGCTAGGGTTGAACAATCTCCAGAATCACTTATTGGAGCAATGAATAATGTGTCTCCATCGACTAAGTCGGTTTCCCCTAATTCATCAATCCCTCCGATGTGGTCTTTATCGGAATGGGTGCTAATTACGGCTTCTAGCGTATCATCTGCCCCCAATAAGGTTTCAATATTTGGGATGATCGAATCATCTCCTATGTCAATGAGTATGCTTTGGCCGGATGGGCCTATTATGAGCGAAGAATCGCCTTGGCCGACGTTAAAGATGTGGATGTTTAAAACCTCTGGAGGTGGAATTAC
>CAZCLD010000034.1:0-14103 GCA_964499425.1 uncultured Candidatus Peribacteria bacterium
TTTTGAGGCTGTCGGACAAGTCAAAGCAGGAAAGCTTTCCAAAGAAGACGCCTACGAAATAGAGTGCAAGTCTTGCCCTGGTGCCGGAAGTTGCGCGGGACTGTTTACAGCCAATTCCATGGCTTGTATGTCAGAAGTTTTAGGTATAACTCTCACCGATTGTGCCACAACCCTAGCAGTTTCAAAGGAAAAATATAAACAAGCTTATGAAACGGGGAAACGTATAGTCGAGTTAGTAAAAAATAACGTTAAGCCAAGTCAGATCATGACGCAGGACGCTTTCCATAATGCTGTTACAGTAGATATGGCGATAGGGGGCTCTACAAATGTAGCGCTTCACCTGCCGGCAATTGCAAAAGAGCTAGGTATAGATCTCTCTACAGAGACTTTCGATGAAATAGCAAGAAATACTCCAAATATTTGTCACATAAGACCAGCGGGTCCGTACTTCATGCAGGACATAAAAGATGCGGGCGGTATTCCTGCAGTATTGAATCAGCTCAAGAGTAAGCTTAAATCCTCACAAACCGTGATGGGCAAAGATATCAAAGAAATCGCAGAAGAGGCAGAGGTCAAAAACGATGAAATTATACGACCACTTGATAATCCATTCTATAAAGAAGGAGGGATAGCTGAACTCAAAGGAAATATCGCAGAAGAATCAGTAGTAAAACAAACGGCAGTATCTGAGGAAATGCTTGTACATAGCGGACCGGCAAAGGTGTTTCATAACGAGCAGGATGTTTTAGACGCAGTCGAGGATGGACAAATAAAAGAAGGAGACGTGGTAGTTATGAATTTTATGGGGCCAGCGGGTGCTCCCGGAATGCCGGAAATGCTCACACCAACTGCAGCAATAGCGGGGGCAGGCTATACAAAAGTAGCTCTAATTACCGATGGTCGGTTCTCAGGAGGAACTCGCGGAGCATGTGTCGGACACATAATACCCGAAGCTTACAATGGCGGCACCATAGGCATAATCCAAGACGGCGACATTATCGAAATCAACATCCCAAAACGCACTCTCAACGTCAAACTCACAGACGAAGAAATTAACCAGCGCAAAAAAAATCTACAAATACCCAAGCGCAAAATGACTCCAATGATGGAGAAATATCGTATGGCGAAGCAAAGCGGAGCCATCTCTGCAAAATAACATAACAACACAATCATGACCAAAATGAATTTCGGGGGAACAGAGGAGGAAGTTGTCACACGCGACGAGATGCCTGTATCAAAGGCACAAGAAATTCTCAAAGAAGAAACAGTCGCAATTCTAGGTTACGGAGTGCAAGGGCCAGGACAGGCACTCAATTTGAAAGACAATGGCGTCAATGTAATAATTGGGCAAAGAAAAGGCGGTAAATCCTGGGAGAAAGCCCTAAAAGACGGCTGGGTAGAGGGTGAAACGCTTTTCGAACTAGAAGAAGCAGCAGAAAAAGGGACAATCATAGCATATCTCCTATCAGATGCAGGCCAAAAAATGTGTTGGGATAAGGTGCGTAAGCACCTTAAAAAGGGGAAGGCCCTCTATTTCTCACACGGATTCTCCATTGTCTATAGGGACCAAACAGAAGTCGTACCTCCTGAAGATGTTGACGTTATTCTTGTCGCACCAAAAGGACCGGGAGCAAAATTAAGAGAGCTCTTCCTTAGTGGAGAAGGGGTCAATTCAAGCTTCGCTGTTCACCAAGATGCTACTGGCAAAGCCAGGGATCGTGTGCTCGCGCTTGGCATTGCAGTCGGCTCAGGATTCTTATTCGAAACCACCTTTGAAAAAGAAGTTGTAAGCGATTTAACTGGTGAAAGAGGGGTCCTCATGGGAGCAATAGCAGGAATGATGGAGGCTCAATACAATATTTTGAGGAAGAATGGACACAGCCCCTCAGAGGCATTCAACGAAACAGTTGAAGAAGCGACTCAAAGCCTGATCCCGCTAATAGGGGAAAAAGGAATGGATTGGATGTATGCAAACTGTTCTACAACAGCTCAAAGAGGTGCGCTGGATTGGCGCCATAAATTCCGTGAAGCAGCAGAGCCGGTATTTGAAGACTTATATGAGAGGGTGAAGACAGGAAAGGAGACCGAGATAGTCTTAAAAGCAAATAGCGATCCAAATTATAAAGAGAAGCTAACAGAAGAATTAGATGAAATGGCTAATTCTGAAATGTGGCAGGCTGGAAAAGCAGTGAGATCGCTCAGACCATGTGCGGAGCGAAGCGGAGCACATTTAAGCAAGAAAGCAAATGATCAAGACTAAATCAACAATAGTGAATAAAGAACCAATAAACCGCACTACCAAGCAAACCCTAACCGGCGCAGACTTGTTTTGCCAAGCTCTGGCAGACCAGGGAACAGAGGTCATGTTTGGCATCCCAGGTGGAGTAGTCTTGCCGCTCTACGACAAGATTAACAAATACGGGCATCACATAAGGCACATACTCCCCCGCCAAGAACAGGGAGGAGGATTTGCTGCAGATGGTTATGCAAGGGTAACCGGCGAAGTTGGAGTATCACTCGGCACATCAGGCCCAGGGGCCACCAACCTCATGACATCCATCGCAAACTCGATGATGGATTCTGTGCCAACCGTGTACATAACCGGCCAGGTCGGAGAAGGTTTCATTGGCACTGACGCTTTCCAAGAAACCGACGTAATAGGCATGTCTATGGCAGTAGTAAAACACAGCTACCTTGTTACACAGGCAAAAGATATCCCACGAATAGTAAAAGAATCATTTCACATTGCCAAAACGGGGCGGCCAGGGCCAGTCCACATTGATCTGGTAAAAGACGTGTGGTTTCAAGAAGCTAAGTGCGACCCAGACCCAATAATGGACTTGCCGGGCTATCACCCGCTTGCAGCGAATTGCAGCGATCGTGATATTGCCAAGCTGGACATCCTCTTAGAAAAAAAAGGCGTAAAACCAATAATAATAGCTGGCCATGGCGTGGAATTGGCTGGGGCCCAGCATGAGCTAACCGAATTCGCGGAAAAACATAATATCCCAGTTGCATCGACCCTCCTTAACCTGGGGAATTTCCCACAGGGCCACGATCTTTGGGTCGGGATGATAGGAATGCACGGTGATGCTGTAACTAATTATGCAATACATGATGCAAATTTGATCATAGGCATCGGTTGTCGATTCGACGATCGTATAACAGGTAAGCTCGAGACTTTCGTGAAAGGAAAAACATTCGTACATATGGAAATCGATCCTTCTGAGATAGGCAAAATAGTTCCAACAGAGCTTCCTCTCCCAGGAGATGTCAAAGACTTGCTCACTCGTGCTAACGAAATTCTTTCCGATCACACTTTCCCAGGTTGGTGGGAGCAGATTAACAAGTGGAAAAAGAAATACGGTTTCCTAGACTTCAAAATAAATCCCGAAAACGATACCAAGTATTTAAGTCAGCCACGAATAATACAGATGCTTTCAGACATAACAGAGGGGCAAGCAATTGTCGCCGCTGATGTAGGGCGCCATCAAATGTGGACAGGACGCTTCTACCGGTTCAAAAACCCCAACTCTCATCTTACATCCGGAGGCCTAGGGTCTATGGGGTATGGTTTACCAGCCGCTATGGGAGCACAACTGGGAAAACCAGACCGTGAAGTATGGACCATATCAGGAGATGGTGGATTTATGATGAATGTTCAGGAACTTGCGACCTTAGCTGAGCACAACATCCCAGTAAAGATAGCGATAATGGAGGATCAAGCACTTGGAATGGTCCGCCAGTGGCAAAACTTACTCTTTAAAGGCAACATTTCTCACTCAGTTCTCAAAAACCCAGACTTCGTAGCACTAGCAAAGGCATGCGGCATCCCTGCCTGGCGTGCTCACACTTACGGAGAGGCGAAAAAAGCGATAGAGAAAGCACGGAAGGTAAAAGGGCCAGCATTAATAACGTTCATGGTTGACCCAGACGAACATGTCTATCCAATGGTCCCTCCCAATACCGCACTTGGCGATCAAGCCTTGAAAGATTCAGATCTCTTACATGATAAAGCTAACAAATATGATGAAGAAGACTTATTACAAGGTCACACTTAGAGTGCGCAATGAAGCAGGTGTCCTCGCCCGCATCACCACACGCATACGCAAATTCCAGGTTAACATCCGCTCCCTGGAGGTTGCCCCAATCGACGAGAAAGAGAAATTCTCAGATATTCACATGGTTCTAGAAACAGAGAAACCAGACATCACTACCATCATGCAAAAAACCGAGAGTTTGATCCCGGTGGTCGAAGCTTTTTACGAAAAGCAGTGATAGAGCCAATCACTGACGCAGGCCTGTCCCTCCCACAAGCCCCTCTCCTCCAGTCTGACAATATCGATCAACAATTTTGCAGGCTTGCTCCATGTAATATGGATGGTAGTTTGAAACTGTATGAGCAAATTCTCGAGAAAGCTCCCAGGTAGAAACGGAACCCTCTGCTAATAGTCTCTCAATAATGAAAACCCTCAGGTTTACTTGAACAACCGAGGGGTCTTCGGGAGGTCTGTCCTTGTAATCATTAAGTAGGCGCCTCTTATATTCATCCATTTTTGCACGCATAACGTCTCTCATGTGAGGAGGCAAGGTAATAATAGTTTCGTCAGGCTCTACCATTCTATCAGCCGCCTTTACTCTTAATACACCACTTTTGCAGTATCTCTCAATGACAGTCCATGCAACAGCAAAAAGATCTGAATTATAATAATCATAAGTTCGGCTACATTCCGCATGTAAATGATCGCTGTCTACATTCCCATACCTCAAAAGTCTCTCAAGTATCATTATTCGTAGAACAGTAGTCACAACACTTCTGTCATTTGGGGCTCTAGAGGCATACTTAGTACGAAGCCTTTCCTTGTATTCCTCAAGCTTATCTACAAGTTCCTGACGTCTCTCCGGAGGAAGGGTTAAGGTTGGGCCCTTTATTTGCCGATCGGGATCACCGTAGGGGTCACCAATATTAGGATCATCACCTCTATCCGCACTTTCACTCATATAAGAAGTTAAAACACACCCACCAGGTAGATTATACCACAAAACGACGGGGTCAGCAAGGCACCTGATATTCTATTGCTCTCTCTCATTTGCTATTTTTAGGCCCAATCAAAACTCAAATATTTGATGGTCCAGCCAGAAATTAAAAACATAGTCGTAGGCATAGCTAGTCTAAATGAGGCAGACAGTATCAGTTACCCAACTCAAAAAGCAGATGAAGGCCTCAAAAAATATTATCCCAACAAGTCCTCAATTATATTAAATTGCGACAACAATTCTGCGGATAATACGAAAAAGGCATTTCTTGATACAAAAACCCAAAGTCCAAAACTATATATCGGAAGTGCAAAGGGCACTAAAGGCAAAGGCTACAATATTCGAAATATGATGAAGAAGGCTCTCGCACTCAAAGCGGAGGTTCTTATATGTCTCGACGCTGACCTTTCAAGCATAACTCCAAAGTGGGTAAAGCTTCTCGCGGATCCAGTTCTCAAAGGAGCAGATTTCGTAACCCCGATTTACTCCAGGCACAAAAACGATGGCTTAATCACAAAGAACCTTTGTTTCCCTCTGATTTACGGCCTCTTCTGTCAGAATATACGCCAACCGATTGGTGGTGATTTTGCTATGTCACGTAAGTTCATAAAACACATGTTAAACAGGAAATGGGACAAAAATACGCTCGGGTACGGAGTAGATATTTTTATGACAATCAATGCGATTTCAGGAGAATATCAAATAGATAGTGCAGATTTAGGCTCAAAATTGCACAAACCAAGTTGTGACAAACTTGGAAACATGTTTGATCAGGTGGCAAAAACTGCTTTTGATGGAATAATTAAAACCAAAAATAAATGGAAAAATCTACCATCGGTCTCCACAAATCCCAAGCCTGATGAAACCGCAGAAAAGTGGACAAAATACGTTTACGAAACGATTAGCAAATACGAAAACGCAAACAACAAAAACAGACTAATCAATTCTCTCAAGAAAGAATTCTTTTCGCATGCGGAGTATTTCAAAGAGAAAACCAAAAACTCTAGTCCCAAACAAACAGAACAAGTAGTCCTCAACCAAGCAGGAATTTTTCTCAAAAATCGTAATTACCTATAATTAACAAACTGCAAGGGCACATTAATAGTGGAATCCGCTTTTAGTTTTGCCATTACATTTTGTAAATCATCAATAGATTTTGATGAGACTCTAACTGTATCACCTTGAATAGAAGGCTTTGCTTTAGGGAAATTATCACGGACCATTTTTGATATCTTCTTTGCATTCTCCTGATCCAAGCTTTTAATGAGCTCAATTTCTAGCCTAGCCCTCATGCCACCAATTTCCTTGATCTCTCCTCTCTTAAGTATCTTGCTAGATAGGCCCCGGCTCAACATTTTCTTTCCCAAAATATCATATGCAGATTCAATTTGAATATTGCTCGGAGCAGTGATTTTGAGAAGATCATCACTAAGCTCAATTTCAATATTCGCATCTTTAAGATCAAAGCGATTAGTGGCCTCTCTCTTTGCTTGATCAACAGCATTTCTAAGCTCCTGAAAATCAAACTTCACCACGATATCCATAGAATGTTCACTTGCCATATCAAGATTCTAACATATTGGTGGCCTAACGTCCTCCTTCTCTTGAACGGGCTCGTGGAGCACCGCCATATGTTTTACTTTTTGGCCTAGCTGCAGGTGCAGGTCCTTTTTGCTGTCTTCTCGGAGCTGCTGGAGGAGGCGCAGGCTTCTTTTTCTTTTTTTTCTCACGTCTAGGGGGTGCTTGAGTTTTTGGAGGAGTAGGCTTCGGAGCAGGTGCAGGTCTCGGGGCAGGCTTTGGAGCAGGCGCAGGTTTCGGAGCCGCAGGTTTCGCTACAGTAGCCTTTGGTTCAGCTCCTCTCGCAGGACCACGAGCTTCAGGGGCGGCTTTTGGTTTTGCTGCCGCACTAACAGCCACAGGAGCAGCAGTAGCAACTTCGGCTTGTATCGCAGCAGGTTCAACGTCTGCTGGAATAGCTGCTGCAACTTCAGCTTGCACTGTAGCAGGTTCGACAGGTGGAGCGACAGGGGCAGGTCTCGGAGTAGGCTCAGGTCTTGGTGCTGGAGCAGGCTTCGGAGCAGGTGCAGGTCTCGGGGCAGGCTTTGGAGCAGGCGCAGGTTTCGGAGCAGGCTTCGGCGCAGGCTCAACAACATCAGGAACCGTCTCAGCAACAGATTCTCTAGTTTGAGTCTGTAAGTGCCTTCTAGCAATTTCAAGCTGCCTTAAAGATTTATTCGCTTTTTTCCTATCACGATCACCAGTCCTAAAATTGGCCACAATTGCGTCCAAACGCTCTCTCTCAGCATCCATCTGCCATTCGTCCATATCCTTATACGGGTTGTTTTTCATTTTGTCCTTCTTGCCCATGATCGATTTTGTTACAGGGGAAAAAGATATATTGACACAATCAGCATGTCAATTTAAAATTTCGAACCAATATCTCGCTATTGTCAACCACAAAAAAATGCCTGATAGACCAGGAGGCCGAGTTAATTTAGAAGACCTTTTTCAAAACTTCGATGAAGCTAGGCTTAGAGGTATTATGGAAAACCCACCATCAGAAGGAGAC
This sequence comes from uncultured Candidatus Peribacteria bacterium, assembly GCA_964499425.1. Taxonomy (GTDB): domain Bacteria; phylum Patescibacteriota; class Gracilibacteria; order UBA1369; family LOWO2-01-FULL-3; genus JAQBYK01. The sequence continues at coordinate 7,607 of CAZCLD010000034.1, forward strand.
AGAGAAATGTTCAGGTGGCCCATAATCGCTACCAAGGTTCCTGCAGAACCTATAGACGCAGAAGTACAAGCAAGAATTGACGAAGAAATTGCTGCCTCAACACTGGCTGTAAAAGTAGCCATGGGAAGAACTGGGCTTGAGACTCCAGACGATGATGACTTTAGAGATCCAGATATTTGCTTCGCCGCTCTTACAGACATTCTTCTCAAACACGCTACGAGTCCGGAGCAAGTAACACGTCTCACTCAAGCCTACATTCAGACCCAAATGCAAATAGCTATGAGAGGACAAATGCAAGTTCTCGTAATTGGTGGCGGTGAAGTAGTGACAGACACACTTGATATTGAAGCTAGGATTGTAGAAGACAACCCAGCAAGGTGGGATACAATCACAAAATGTGCCAGAATCCCTGAGTGGATAGTTTTCCGATATGCTTTGGAAACCAGGGCCTTCGAAAGATATGCTCTGGAAAGCGGTCACGACGGAGTCTTCACTCTTCTAGCAGACCCTTCAGAAGTATATATACTTGGATTTGACCCTGAAGCAGAGGGGAGAGAAATCCCCAAGTGTGCTCGAATTATTCCAGAAGAAAAACGCATGACCACTGCAAAGTTGGCTAGATTTTTTCAGCTTCCCGGCCTTCAAGATCTAATTGAAGAAGATGCCTATGGAGACTCACCTGCGGCATATGGTAGTAACTTAGCAGTCTTGGCAGAATATTTTTGTGAAAATGACGATGTGGTTTTCAAGAATCATGTGAATGCAGAAGACATAAAGGCCTGGCTAGAAGCAAAATTTGAGGCTCATCCTCCCCCACTTGACGTCGCTTGGTATATTTGGGGCAGGCTCCAACACACTAGATTTGAATCGGCAAGCCCAGTAATAGAGCAGTACATCCTAGACCAACTTGAAGAAGAGAGCCCTTGGCTCTTTGAGCTTGCAATGATTCCACGGAGCCAATGTCGAGAAGCAGGTGGAGTCTTCCGTGTCTATCGATATGCTCTAATGGGAGCCAAACTATCTATTGTCCCTGAAGATCGAGCAAAATATAATGACCTGATGGCATCTTTGCCCAGCATGTACATCCTACAGACAGTTTTGGCAAGTCAGGTCTACGCACGGAATGAAGATGCAGAGTATATGATTGCGCATTACAGTGATCACCCCACAGATTTTGCTCCAGAATACGCATCCGTTCACGACTTAGATCTCAACACTGCTTCTTTTGACATGGTGAGAGACTTATTCCTCGAGGACTTTGAGCCGGCGTCATATGAGTGGACCCAGATCAAAGGATTTGAATTACTTGATCCTATAGAAGTTTTCAAAAATTCAACTCGCAACAGGCACGAAGCGGTAGCTCGTTTATTCGGGGTAGTTACAAAAAAACTAAGTGAAGTTACAGATGCTCGAATATTCGAGAAATTCAAAATAGAGGTAATAGACAAGATCGATCCAGTAGTCGGCAGACTCATTTTAGAAGCAATGAAGAAATGTGCACTCCCGGTTGCTGCAGAAGCTTTATTCAAAAAACACGATTCAGATACCATAGTCGCCGTCGCAAGAGGAGAAGAATTACCAGCAGAAAAAAGTGACATAATTATGCCTGGAGACGTGGCTTGGAGTGAGCTATTTGGTGAGCCATTCAAGGCAGAGAGAATCAGCATAGCCGCGGAACGAGAACTTCTGAGTAGACATCTTCAGGGAGCTCGTGGTGCTGATGAAATCACCAGATACCTTATGGGACATGTTGATACAATGCGGCCATCCGAGGTTGTTCGACCTCAGCCGGATGCCCCTCACGATTGGATTATTGCTGAGTTCGGATCATCTCCAGATCTTCTAGGCCTGTTAGATTTAGCGACTCTCCTTACATATTTGGGATACGACTCTGATCAAATAAAGACAGAAATAGCTCTCCAGGCAGAGCTTGCAGATAGTTTTGCTAGACCTGAATTGGCTCAAATAGGAGTCGAATCAGAGATGGTATCAGAGGCACCAGAAGGGCGAATAGTAAATCCAGAACCGTTTGCTTGGATGTTCAATGTCCTGCCCCAAGACCCAAAAGACAAACCTGTAAACGAAGTAATGACAGCTCCAAGCTCAAGTCCGGTAATGCAGGCCATGATTCTATCAACTATGACTGACGAAAGATTTGGCTTTGTGGACACTCACAGGCTATGGGAGCAAACAGCTAGAACTGACAGGTCCCCCAATTCGCTCCATCTCAACGTTTCAATCCCATCAACGCTCCCCTTCACCCCAGATCTAATCGATGGTTATATGGGAGAATTGCAGAGAGTACAGTGGTTAGCTTATGGAGGAGACAAAACACAAAGATCCATAGCGAGAGGGCGCGTCAGTCCCTGGCAAACCGGTTCACTACTAGACGTCATGGGCAGCGCCCACCAAAGAACAAAAGCAGAAATCCGCAATCTCCGACTTGAAAAGGACGGTAGTCACATCACTCGTATCGGGCAATTACAACTTCTCGCCTCGGCTTGTATCCAGTATATGATGGAAAGAGCCGGATTAACAATGACTCCAAGCGGAAGAATAATGTCAGCCGCATACCATGAATTCCAAGCGGAAGCCAAACAGCTAAGTGGAACAGAAGAAGCCCTAGCAATCCGCGCCACAGAACTAATCGAAAGATACAGCACCCATATTGCCAGCGAATTAAAAACTGGTGAAGTCAAAAAGAAAACAGGCATTATTGTCACGCCGAATTAGACCAAAGATCATTCTCCTAAGCAGCTTGTCTCTTTAGATATTCGATAAGCATACGTTGAGGCCCGTCACTAAAAGCCGCTAATTGTGCGGGGCTAGCAGTAACTTGATCTCCATTCAAGCGATTCAGCAGTGCTGTACAGACACAAACCGCAGGGATACCCATCTTCTGGCAGAACGCTGCAAACGCAGCAGATTCCATCTCCATATTTCTTGCACCTTTCCCGTGTAGTCTAGCTAAATAATCTAACTTATCTTGTTCACTTGCAACCATACAAAATGCTCCGTCTCTTCTTGCTTGAATAGTATAGAAATCATCACAAGAAACAGTGCCGCCTTTGACTACCGTAGACTCGACAGCATCTCTACAATCAAACATTCTCTCAACCATTTCAGGATCAAACTGTGTAGGAAATTCAACAACTTCACCTAGTACATGCATTCTGTAAACAGGATCTCCGGCTGGATCCAAGCCCTCGTTTGCTACTACGATATCGCCCCCCTCTATACCTAGTCCTCCAGAAGTCCCCAAACGAGAATATTCAAATGGACGATCTCCTCTATCAGCACCAGCATGATGAAGCAGCTTTGTAACCTCATGTAGAAGTATAGAGTGAGTAGGCTGTCCCATATGGTGATTAACTGAGATGACACCACCAGCAGGAGTGTCTACTTTAAACATCCAATATCTCTCATCCTTGCCAATTATTTCCGGAAGACCTGCTTCTCTGGCTATGGAATCTCTAGCGAAGCGCATCGCATCCAATAAATCTACTCTACCATCCACAACAGCTTGCAATTGTTCATCAATAGATTCCATCACATCGACATCTCTATTAGGCTCTTGACCCATGGATGCAAAGCTTCCACCGTCAGTAGCCTCAGCCAATTCCCTTGCAAACTTAAATGCTCTTGGGCCACTACCCATCATGGCAACGTGTCTTACATCTCCAAAGGTTTCTCTCAGGTCAGCTGTATTACTTGCTAGGCCAAGATGATATAAAAAATCTGGGTCTAGTTCTCCAAGATTAGGGTTAAGGTCCTTGAGGAAGGTTTCTCTAGGTGCAGACATAATTAGTGGGATTAAAAATTGGAGGCCAAGGTACACCAAAACTATTCCTTGTGTCAAAAGAAGATTCCTGGAGCCACCTTCCGGGTTCGAACCGGAGACCTACTGTTTACAAGACAGTTGCTCTACCAGCTGAGCTAAGGTGGCTCGTCATTGCTTTGCATGTTTTCCTTCTGCCGCTTTTTCCTCCTGATCATCCGTTTCGCTTCGCTCATCGCATGCTCAGGGGATAAGGTGGCTCATTAGTGCTTGTTTTGCTTTTAAAAAAGCACGCGGAATTTTATTTAAAATAAAGCTTCCTGTCAATCTTTGAATTTTCACCAGATTAGGGGGAGAAGAGAAGGATAAAATACTTTTAAGCGAATAGAGCAACCATGCTTGGGTGCGACTTTTGAGCGAAAAAAGTATTTTATCCTTCCCTTCTCTTCAATCGTCCCTGAGCGCAGATGGCTTTGCTACTTCCCTTCTTCTCATCAACAAGGTAAAATCAACCCATGGAAAACCTTAAAGAAGAATGCAAAAAATACCTTCCAGGAATCCTATTTGACGAACCACTCGAAAAATACTCTACATTCCGCATTGGTGGAACAGCCGACTTATTCTACAAACTCAAAAGCACCAAGGTACTTCCTAGCATTATAAAATTCTGCAGAAGCAAAAACTTGCCTGTATTTATATTTGGGGCTGGGAGCAATATTCTTTTCTGTGATAAAGGATTCAGAGGTTTAGTTATAAAGGTCGAAACTGAGAAGATAGAATTCAATGGGGCGAAAGTAAAAGTCGATGCAGGGGTACTCGTGTCAAAACTTATCAAAGAAACTGTTGCAAAGGGGTTAACGGGCATCGAAAAATGGGTCGGTCTCCCAGGTACTGTAGGAGGGGCAGTACGCGGAAATGCTGGCTGCAATGGCCTAGAAGTAAAGGATGTTCTGGTTGGAGCAAGGATCGTAGATCCTAGAACAGGTGCAATAAAACAAGCAAAAAACTCCTATTTCCACTACGATTATCGCTATAGCAAACTAAAGAAAAATGGAGAAATAGTCTTGAATGCGACCTTTAAGCTCAAAAAGCGAGATTTCTCAAGCCAAAAACAGAAGCAAATAATGGATGAAATACGCAAATTCAGGGTAGAAAAGCAGCCATTTGGTCGCACAACGGGCTCATTCTTCAAGAATCCTTCCCCGGATACTCCTACAGGTATGCTAATAGACCAGGCAGGGCTTAAGGGCAAAACAATGGGAAAGGCACAAATCTCCAAAAAACACGCTAATTTTTTCCTAAATCTGGGAGGTGCTTCTTGTAGGGATATGGTTAAATTAGCAAAACTCGCAAAGCGGCAGGTTAAAGCCAAATTTGGGATAGATTTGGAGGAAGAAGTCCAAATCCTATCTGAAAAAGGCCCCATAACGCTTGCAAGTTAATCTGTTATCTGCTATAATTACAGGTGAAAATAACCTAATTCCTATGAAATCTAAAAGTCAAATTATCAAGCAGACGCTTCTAGTGTTTGGTTTGATGGTTGGTGCTATCAGTCTGTTCTCTGTGCTTCCTGTGGCAAGTGCAGTTGGGCTACTTGATACTGGTGACAATCCAGAGGTAATTGGCGCTGCTACAGGAGGAGAAACTTCTCTAAGAGGACTCATCCTGACACTTGTTAACTACTTCCTAGGATTTCTAGGTCTCCTTGCTGTAATCATGATTATCTATGGAGGTGTCAGCTATGTCACTTCTGCTGGTAATGATGAAGCTGTAGGAAAGGCTAAAAAGATCATCATGTATGCCATCATCGGTATCATCTTGATCTTACTATCTTTCGTACTAGTAAGAGCAGTACTTGGAGCCGGAACGGGCACTGAATAACAATTCGAGCGAGCATAAGCGAGCGAGAACAATGTCCGAAACGTAGAATAAATTTAATTGACCGCTTAAAAGCCCCGCTTTGTCGGGGCTTTTACTTATCTGGAGGCCTCCGCCTACCCTGCTGCCATTTCTTCAAGTACCACGGCACCCTTCTTAACTTCTTCCTTAACTTTCGTATTATCTTTGATCACGATCTTTTCAGGCAAAATCTCAATGATATTCTTCGCAGAAATAATTCTACTTTCATACCTTACAAGCCCTAGTATTCCTTTAGATAAATATAGCTTCTGCAACATCAAGCTATTACTGTTAACAGAAAAATCATTCACCTTACCGAGCTTCTGCCCATCTTTAGTTTCTACTTTATTGTGAAAAATCTTCACACCCCTCTTTTGTACTTCCGCAATTCGAATAACTTCGTTCCCCTCAATAATGCTGTCTCCATTGTGTATCCGAATAACTTCTTTCCATGAAATAATATCGAAAGGAACAATAATAAGATTCTTGCTTAGATTTACCACGAAAGCCAATAGCTTACCGTTTTCAGGGTCAACAATCAGATCTTTTACAGTAGTAAGGGGTCGGATGCCATCATCGTAAACAGGTGTCCCAACGATTTTTGAGTAAAGTCTTTCCACGGGGCAATTATAACCCAATACACTAAAAACCTCTTAACAATAATCATTTTATTGGATAGAATCTCCAAGAAACAAATATCGGGGTGTAGCTCAGTTGGCTAGAGTGCGCGCTTTGGGAGCGTGAGGCCGGAGGTTCGAGTCCTCTCACCCCGACCAGATGAAACTTTCAGATTTTTGCGCCGAAAGTTGATTTTTATTTT
>CAZCLD010000035.1:0-1767 GCA_964499425.1 uncultured Candidatus Peribacteria bacterium
TTCTCTGAAGGAACAATCGATTACAAAGTTGAAACAGCAAATCTTTCATCAACAAAGCCATTAATCATAAGCTCCGATTTCGTTAGCAGCAACACTGAAAGTGCTGTTGCAACCGAGCACGGGTTCGATTTGATCAGTGAAGATATCAACACGACAGTGGCCGACACCATGGACACGATAAGTGATATAATTTTCACCGGAACAGTAAATACAGACACCAAGCTATCTGCGTTCGTAATAAAGCCCGACGGCCTAGTCGACGAATTTGACTTGAGCACAAACTCAACAACTGGGACATACTATGGAAACACTATAATCCCAAGTGGCAGTGATTTCACCCTTAGTTATACACCAACAACCACTGGACGATACATAATTGAAATTAACGATAAATTTGGAGAAGCGATATTAAATCACCCTATATATATCGGCACAGGAATCCCTTTAATACCAGACTTTTTGGATCTCCATGATCGAAAATTATTCGAAGAAAATTTTGATTTAGAGACTCTACGAGATGAATTACTTACCGAAATAAACTCGAGCCGCCAAAAACATGGGACAACAACAATCATCACTTCCGATGAACTTAATGACCTAGCTCAAAGCCATTCTCAGGATATGGCCGACAAAGATTACTTCGCTCACGTAAATTTAGACAACGAAACTCCAGACGATAGAAGAATAGAAGCAGGTATAATAACCTTGGTTTCAGAGAATATTGCAAAAGACACCTCTATACTAGGCGCACACTACGGACTAATGCGAAGTGCAGCACACAGACAAAACATTCTTGATCCAAATTGGACCAAGGTAGGACTAGGAATATCACTAGTAGAAGGCCATCTGTACGTTGCTGAAGAATTTTCCACCTCGGAAATAACTGATACAGATCTAGCAAGCTACAAGACAGAGCTCATTCTCGAAATTAACAATACAAGATCAGATCAAGGCTTGGCAGAACTTGAAAACAGTGAAAACACAGACGCAGCAAGTAAATACATAAACGATAAAGCAATAATAGATAACCTGGACTTAACAAACCAAATTTTCACCGAAGCTCTCCAAGAAAACAACGTAACTGGGGCAGCTCAGACCATAGGTAGAAGCTATAATCTATGGACAGACATGCTCAGTTCCATTCTCACAGATGAAGAAGACAATATTTTGAATCCGACCTGGGAAAAAATAGGGGTAGACATTCAACTCGACAATGAAGGTATAATACATTCAATTTTAATACTAAATGATCCAAGCTAAATACTATGAATTTTAAAAAGAAAAAAATCCGCAAGAAACTGCCCAAAGTGCTTAAGAAAGCCAAAGAACTTAAAGAAGCAAAGACTATTGGAGCCCCAAAAAAATTCTCGAGAAGAAAAATAAGCATAAGCTTAGGCTTATTGATCTCAATAGTAATAATCATATTGCTGTTCATAGGCATCGCACAAGCCGTCAAAAGCATCAACCTCAAGGTTTTTCTAAAAGTAGCAGGCGAGAAACTCCAAACAGACGCATACAATCACACTAATTTTCTCGTACTTGGCACAGGTGGCAAAAATCACGAAGGAGGAGATTTAACAGACAGTATAATTGTTGCCAGTCTAGATGATGAAAACAAACTGGTAACTTTAGTCTCAATTCCCAGAGATATTTATATAAGAGATGAGACCATTGGCAATTCTCGAATTAACGAGATTTATTACAATGCCAAGAACTACTATGGAAGCAACACAGAAGGCCTCGATCACATGAGAGATAAGGTTGAAA
>CAZCLD010000035.1:1787-13835 GCA_964499425.1 uncultured Candidatus Peribacteria bacterium
CATTACTGGGTAAAACTCGATTTTGACGGCTTTAAAGAGCTGGTAGACACACTTGGAGGAATAGATGTATATGTGGAAAATGCAATTTATGATCCCTACTACCCTAAAGATGGCACATTCCTATACGAACCATTTTCGATATCCGCTGGCCAACACCATCTAGACGGTGAAGTAGCTTTAAAATATGCACGCAGCCGCAAAACCACATCAGACTTCGATCGCGCAAATAGACAACAACAAATCATATACGCAGTAAAAGAAAAAGCTCTACAAACAGAGATAATATTGAGCAAAGACAAAATAACCGAAATACTATCGACCCTAAAAAGCAACATCGATACAAATATAACTGTTAAAGAAATCCTTACTCTAGGATCTATGGCAGGAGATTACAGCCAAGATCAAATCTCTCACCGCCTAATCCATGATGATCCCACACAATGTGGAGGGTTCCTTTACACACCCGCAAGAGAATTCTATAACGGAATGTTTGTACTGATCCCAGCAGGAGGATTTGAGTTTATTCATCGATACTCAGATTTAAATTTCAACTTACCGACAATAGCATCAGAAAATGCAGAGCTTCACATACTAAACGGAACAGGTACAGCAGGCATAGCAGGAGAAACTAAACAAGTTTTAAAAAGATTTTGCTTTGATGTAGTTAAATTTGGGAATGCACGCTCATCTGAGATAAGCGAAACAACCTACTATTACAAACAAAAATACGACGAAGATGGTGAAAAAATAAATTCTCGTCCAGGCGCATTGAATTTCCTACAAAAACTTATCCCAGGGAAAGAAAGTACAGATCTTCCAGAGGAGTATTTTGAAAAAGGATATCTACAAACAGCAGACATTGTAATCGAGTTAGGCACTGACTACTCCAATTCCGAAAATTACGTAAGCGATCCATTTTACTATCTCCCCGCCCCAAAACAGGCCGAGCCAGAGACAACCTCTACTGACGATACAACTTCTAACGACGACATCGCAAATGAGGATCAATAAGTTTATTTCCGCCAACAGTGAATTTTCACGAAGAAAAGCCGACGAATTAATTTCTAAGGGTTTAGTTAAAATTAACGGGGAAATTGTAAAAAAACTGGGAACACAAATTAATCCATCGAAAGATCTCATCGAAGTAAATAATATTTCGATCAAACCAAGAGATGAAAATATATACATCGCCCTAAACAAACCTGAGGGTTACATAACTACAAGAAGTGACGACAAGAACAGGCCAACAGTTATGGAATTAATACCAAAAAACAAGAACCTAAAACCTGCAGGACGACTAGACAAAGAGACGGAGGGGTTATTGATCCTTAGCAATGATGGGACCTTTATAAACAAGCTGACACACCCCAGTTTTGAATGTGAAAAAGAGTATTTTGCCAAAATAAATGGGCAACTACAAAAAGCAGAAAAAGAAAAACTAGAGGGAGGAATATTAATCGGAAAAAAGAACACCAGCCCATCAAAAATCAACATATTAAAACAATCAACGAAAGAAACATCTCTAAGAATAACAATCCATGAAGGACGCAAGAGACAAATCAGAAAAATGTTTGCGAAAGTTAATCATCCTGTGAAATACTTGAAAAGAATCCGTATATCCAAAATCCAACTTGGCCTCTTAAAAAAGGGCAAATTCCGATATCTAACCAAAGCCGAATTAGATGTTAACTAGCCTTCTAAGCATATATATAGCCTCAGTACTACAACCGGACCTAGGTCCGGTTGTCCAGGTTGAAGAGAATAAAACACTAATCAAAACTGCAAGCCTAAACTTTTCTAGCATCATAGAATCTCAAAAAGTTCCTATCAAAGATGCATATCACATATCACCTTTAATCGAAGCAAATGGCGCAATTTCCACAGACACAAAAACCGGAGAGATACTATTTGAGAAAAATGCCCATGAAAGAATGCCCATTGCAAGTATTACAAAACTAATGACAGTACTTATCATCCTAGAAGAAAACAAATTGGATGAAATTGTCACGATTAGCCACAACGCCGCAGCTACAAGCGGATCATCCATGCATCTAAATGCCGGCGAAGAAATCAGCATAGAAAATCTTTTGTACGGAGCACTAATAAACTCCGCCAATGATAGCGCTGTAGCTTTGGCAGAATACAACTCAGAAACTGTCCAGAATTTTGTTGAGAAAATGAACAAAAGAGCGCTTGAATTAGGTCTCATAAATACAAATTTTTCAAATCCTATCGGCTTAGATGGCCCAAACAATTACTCCTCGGCTTACGATATAGCTAGGCTCGGCAATTATGTATATCAAAATCCATTCGTCCAAGAAGCAGTTAACATAACTGAACTAAGCGTAAACTCTACTGATGGATCATTCGCTCACAATCTGGAAACAACTAATGACCTTCTGGGAAATTACTTAGGGGTCAAAGGTTTAAAAACTGGAAAAACGGACGCAGCAGGACTCTGTCTTATCGCAGTAGCAGAAAACAATGAGAATAATGAAATAATTACTGTTGTTCTAAACAGCCCAGCAAGATTTACGGAAACAAAAGTACTAATTGACTGGGTGTTCAGAGCATATAACTGGCCTTAAAATGCGCATTGTAGAACTAAGTGAAATCGTAGAAGATCTTATTTTGATAGTTGGTTCAGGAACTCTAGCCTTCCTGATAGCGCTAGTCCTAACCCCTTGGTTCACTAAACAATTAATAAAATTCAAGATAGGAAAACAAATTCGCGATACCGCCCTTTCCGGAGAGAAATCGAGCCTATTTTCCACTTTACATGCAAAGAAAAGCGGAACACCCACTATGGGAGGACTGTTGATCTGGGGAACAATCATAGTCACCGTCCTCATATCTATGATCCTAAAAGAATTCGATCTATTTCAACATTCCTTGTTCAGTAGGGAAGAAACCTGGATCCCTTTGTTCACATTGCTTACCTGCGGAATTCTTGGAGCAGTTGATGACTACCTAAATGTAAAAGGAATTGGAAAAACCAAAGGCCTCAGCGCAAAAATAAAACTACTTTGGCTGACAATTTTCAGTGCTGCAGGAGCTTATTGGTTCCATCACAAATTGGGATATGACTCAATTTCGATACCCATACCCGGAATAGAGGCGTGGGAAGTAGGAATCTGGTACATCCCCATTTTTATTTTTATCATTATTGCCACCGCCAATTCAGTTAATTTCACAGATGGATTAGACGGACTCGCCAGCGGTCTTTTAATAATGGCTTTCACGGGATTCGGAATAATAGCCTACATCCAAGGCTTACTCATACTTTCGGCGCTCTGTGCCGTCATTGTAGGCGCCATAGTAGCCTTCCTTTGGTTCAATGTGCCTCCCGCCAAGTTCTATATGGGAGACACAGGCTCGCTTGCCCTCGGAGCCACGCTGGGAGTAATTGCAATGCTAACAGATCAAATCCTAATTTTACCAATCATTGGATTTATATTTGTAATAGAAACCTTATCCGTAATTATTCAACTCACATCAAAAAAATTCTTCAAGAAAAAAGTCTTTAAAATTGCTCCAATTCATCACCACTTTGAACAAAGCGGATGGAAAGAATTCACCATCGTAATGCGCTTCTGGATAATCGGAGGCATCATGGGCGCATTCGGTACACTACTTGGACTATTGAATATCCTGTAAGAAAGGAGGAAGTGGTTTATCCCCTTTGATTTCAACACCATATGGCCCCCGGATAATTTGTTCAGGATCAGACGTAACAACTTCTACAACATCTTCTACCTTTTCAGGATTGAAGGTGTCATCAACCAATACTGGTGAAACAACTTCTGAAGGAAAAGATTGTACTGGCTCATCACCAACAATCTTGGCAACTTCGCTCTTCAAATCATAAAAATCACCTGACGAAATAATGTCTGTAGCTTCAAAAAAAGCAAAATCAGAAGCAATATCCTCAGTCAATCCCTTGTTCTCTTCAGGCAGCTCACCAATCATATCAAGAACTTCTTTGTAATCCTCCACAACTTCAGAAGCCAAATCTTCGTGTTCCACACTCTCATCAAGCTCCTCAGCAGAAGCTAGCTTCTCAACAACCTGATCCGCCATAATCTCAATAAGATCAGTCTCATCATCAGCAGTAAGCAATTCCAAGTCATCAACTACTTCCTTAACCTCATAAATCGGTGACTGTGGTAAAACAACCAACAAGTCTTTCTTTTGTGTCAGAATCTTCTCTTCAACATACTGTTCTAATTCCTCACCATAAACCTCATCGGTAGTTGAAACTTCATCCACCAAGTCATAAAACTCCTGTACCTCGTCACTAAAGCCAGCAATAGCTTCTTGAGCTTCCACTTTTTCCTCAGTAGTTAAATCTTCATTATGAAGCTTTATTTGCGCTGCAATAAAATCCTTCTCAGCAAGATTCAATTCAATTTTTTCCTTTTTTACATCGTCGAAAGTTAGAAAGAGTAAAGTATCTTCTCTAAGAGAATTTTCAAGTGAAAAATCATCATCCAAATCAATCCCAACAGCTTCAATTTTTGCTGATAAAAGCCTCTGATCAACCTCAGTCAAATAGATTTTATCACTTTCCAAATTATCCTTAACCCACTGATCTTCCTTCTCAGCTGCATCTAACTTTTTAACACTTTTAACTTCTTTTGAAGCAGAATCCACAACCATTTTCTCACCACTAACTACCTTCTCCTTATCCTGACCAGATCGTACATCTACAGAGTTATTAAAAACCCCAATTTCAAGATCGTTTTCATCCACTTCAACATTAAAAGCAGCCCTATAAGCACTAGTGTAAACATCAGCAGCTTCAACAACAAAGGCAGAATGAGACTCAACAAGGTTTATAACTTTAAACCAACCAGCACCATCCAAAAGCGAGATACTAACCCTACTACGAAAGCTATCACCCCTAAGCTCATTAATAAGCAATTGAGAATCACTAGCCAGTCGACTAACACTATCGTCAAAATACTCTATCACCGCCTGACCATCTTCCCCTGTAATGATTTTGTCTTTCTCGTGAATCTCAATTCCAGGATAAATATCAACAAATTCTCCATCTCTTTCCAGAAGAACTCCACCCTCAAAAGAACCTAATTTCGTAAACGTAGCCGCTCTAACCACATTGGTTTCTATATTTATAAACCCGATCAGTCCAAAAACTAACATAAAAACCATAGCCAAACTCAACAATTTTTTATGAAAAGCAAACAAATTACTAAAGAAGAATTTCCTTTGTGTATGGCCTTCAATATAAGAAAAAACTCGCTCCTTGATATCCACCCTCTTAACAGTCTCTAGCTTAAGATCTCTGACAGCAAGACGGATAGACTGGATAATCGATTTGAAAGAAAGAAGTTGGACCTGTTCTTGAGGTAAATCAAGTTGCAAAAGAAGATGCTTTTTCAGAGCATCTTTTTTCTGACTTTCGAGCTTTGGCTTAGAAAGGGCCATAACTGCCTTCGCCAATTTTTCATTTTTGAGATCTGTGTCTTTACTAGTCATACAGTTAGTCAAACGTTAAATATTTCGCTCTGTTACATTAAAACTCGTACTTTATCCCCATATCCTCAAGCTCACGCCTTAGCGCCTTCAAGGCCCTAAATTGGAGAATTCTCAGACTCCCCTCACTCTTCTTCAAGATTTCTGAAATTTCCTTGTTCGTCAATTCATTAACAAACTTATAAATTATAATTTCCTGATACTGCTTTTTAAGCTTGTTAATGGCAATTTTTAGGTTTTCACTATCTAGAACACCCTGGGTAGTTTTAATTGGATTATGCTCTCTCCTTGTATCAGGAATTTGGACACTCAATTCATCCACGTGCTTATCTTTTGATGCCCGATAATAATCAACTACCAAATTATGAGCGATTCTAAAAATCCACGCAGAAAAAGAACGTTTTTTGGGTTTATACTGCCGGATATTTTGCCATACTTTCAAAAAAACCGTCTCCACCAAATCCTCAGCGTCCACAGCTTTTACTCGATAAAACACATAACGATAAATCGGATCCACAAAAATCTCATAGATTTGCGCAAAAGCATCCTGATCACCCTTCTGAGCAATCTTGACCAGCTTCTCTATCTCATCAGACCTTGACTTTAAGTCATTTGACGACATTTTCATGGTTTTAGCAAGCAAGTAAGAATGTTATTAGACCTAATCTGAAAAGTCAATCTCAAGTTCACTTCAAATACTCTCTACATCGCTTCACCTCATCTTTGCTACCAATATAAATCGGCGATCTCTGTTCAAGACTTGATACCTCCTTATCCAAGATATTGTTACTTCCATCTGAAGCACTACCACCAGCCTGCTCCATCAAAAGTGCCATGGGAGCGCATTCGAAAAGTAATCTCAGTTTTCCATCAGGTGCATCTTGATAACCCGGATAGGCAAAAATCCCCTTTCCTTTGAGCAAAATCTGATTAATATCGGGGACCATTCCTCCAGAATAACGAAGAGTATATTGTTCTTTCACCCAGAAATTTAGAAGATCGATATAGTCCTGGCGATGCTTGCCAGCACGCAAATTCCCAGGTGCAAACATTTTCCCCTCCCCCACTTTCAGATTTTCATTTGTCATAACAAATTCACCATCTTTCAACGTAAACTCATGCACACCTTTCTTCACAGTCAGAATAATAGTAGTTTTCGGGCCATAGACTCCAAGCATAGAAGCTAATTGATCCTTTCCCCTAACACCAATGAAAGTTTTGGCTTTATAAACAGCAAAAATCGTCCCAATCGTCAAATTTACATCCACAAGAGAAGATCCATCCAGGGGATCAGAAGCCACAGCATAATCACCATCTCCAAGTACAATCTCATTTTCTAATTCTTCAGAAGCAAGTAGTCCAATATCCTTATTTTTGCGCATTATATCTTCCCAAATATTGTTAGACAAAATATCAAGCGTCAATTGCTCCTCCCCATAGGCATTTTTCGTGCCAGTTTTACCCGGATCAGCGGTTTTGAGAGATTCAGAGATTTGTGCTACCACAGCAACCAAATCCAAAATTACAGAAGCAAGGCTTTCCTCTACATCTGTATTTTGAAGATACTCTTTTAGCGTAATTTCATCCATTTGATTAGGTCAGATATTCTTGAGATATACCCCCATTCATTATCATACCAGGCTATAACCTTGATGAGACCACCAGACAAAACCCTGGTGTTTTCCAAATCAATAATCGCACTACGAGGATCCCCCCTAAAATCAACCGAAACCAAAGGCTCATCACACGTTCCTAATATGCCCTCCAGTTTAGACTTTTCAGCATCTAAAAACACCTGATTAACCTGCTCTGCAGAAACTTGGGCATCAATTTGCGCAACTATATCAAGACAAGAAACAGTTGGAATTGGCACTCTAAAAGCCATGCCAGAAATCTTTCCAGCTAAGTCAGGAATCACACGCCCAACGGCCTGCATTGCACCCGTAGAAGTTGGAATAATTGATTCTGTAGTACTACGTGCTCGCCTATAATCTTCCGGATTAGAATTATCCAGCAAATTCTGTGTATATGTGAAAGCATGTATAGAAGTCACAAAAGACTGCTGGACAGTAAAAGAATCATGCAAAACCTTCATGACCGGGCAAAGACAATTCGTAGTACAAGAGGCATTTGATAAAACATCATATTTCTCGGGATCAAACTCACTATCATTCACTCCCATCACAATGTTGGGCACCGTTTTATCCTTACATGGAGCCGTAATTAGCACTTTTTTCGCACCTGCTTCCAGATGCTTCTCCACATCCTTGTGAGTAGTAAATCTCCCTGTAGATTCAATAACAATGTCCACACCATGCTTTTTCCAGTCCAAATCGACAGGATTTTTGGTCTGATAAACATGTACTGTCTTCCCGTTGATTCTCAGATTTTGTCCATCAACCTCGATTTCACTATCACATTTTCCATAAAGAGAGTCATGTTTCAAAAGATAAGCATGAGACTGCGCTTGAGCACGACTATTGATCGCCACAACTTCAAAATCCTTAGAACTCAAGACTTGTCTATGCAAGCCGCGGCCAATTCGACCGTAACCATTAATTGCAATCCTTATAGGCATAAATTCGTGGTTATTGAGAATCAAGCATTTTCTGGAATTTCTTGGTAATCTCTAAAGAATCTTTCCACTCTCTCTTCCACATATTTCGCCCAAATATGAACCCAAAACAACCAGCATCTGTACATGCTTGAGCATTCTCCATCAAATCACTATCTCCAATCTGAGATCCTCCACTAAACAGTACAGGAACTCCCTGCGCAGCATCTACCACACGTTTAGATCTCTCCCATTTCTGGTCTTTCGATGAAAGTGACTGCAATTCTTTTTCAAATTTTCTGTAAACCTCAGGAACACCCTCAAGATCGGCATAATCCTCATCAGCAGGTTTCGGCAAATTAGCTTTTATCACCGAAGCACCCATCTCTGTAGCCATCCTAGTAGCAGATTCAATCATGTAACTAGTTTCCTTACCTCCTTTAGCATCCACTGCCTCACCCCTCGGATAAGCCCAAACAACAAGTGGCATTCCATATCTATCACATTCTTTACGTACGGCAGCTAACTGTGTCATATCCTCATCTTGCCGTGGCGAACCATAGTACATCGTATATCCCACAGCACTAGCCCCCATTCTTACAGCATCCTCAACCCAAGAAGTATGAACACTGAGAGGTTTTGCCTGAGAAGGAATAGAGGTTTTGCCGTTGAGTTTAAGAAGAAGAGGAACAGAACCCACTAGCTTACTCCAATATCTCTTGGCGACACCAATATGAATAGCAACACCATTGTAACCACCTTCCTGAGCCAATTTACAGATATAATCAGGATTTGCAGCCTCAGGATTAGGA
Source organism: uncultured Candidatus Peribacteria bacterium (assembly GCA_964499425.1). Taxonomy (GTDB): domain Bacteria; phylum Patescibacteriota; class Gracilibacteria; order UBA1369; family LOWO2-01-FULL-3; genus JAQBYK01. The sequence goes on from CAZCLD010000035.1 coordinate 10,650, forward strand.
TCTACGTGACGATTGTCATGCTCAATAAACTGATCATAAGGAAGAATCAAGCTATGACCGCTTTCTCTTACCATGTTACGCAATCTCGCTAATTCTCCGACCGAATAGGTCAAATCGCGAAAAAACTTCATTGGATCTTTCTGACCCGGCCTTTTATGAGAAGAAACACCTGACTTTTTCATTTTTATTGTGTTAGATGCTGTTAGAGTTGACATAATGTTAATTTAAATGCCCTTTAGGTGGCAGCTTAAAGGAAAAAAGGCGGAATTTCAATGAAAACTTTGGTGATTTAGATCACCTACTAGCAATCGCACTTTCACCATCAACAAAAACAATTTGAGGAGGCTTAACCATAGCTTGTACCCTCGTAGATTCTTGAATAAAATTAAGCGAACGTGCCTTAGAAATCAACATTTCGCTTTGTTCACTCTTCTTAATAAGCTCTTGGTGCTGACTTTCGAGCTTATTCAAAACATATCCCTTAGTAACCTGCCTAGTCGAAAAAACTAGGGTAATAACAGTGATCAAGACTACAAAAGTAATCAAAGACATTATCAAAAAGTATGGGCCTGGTTCAAAATTAGGCAAAACCCGCTTTATTAAGCTCTTTTTATACGTGTTTCCACGCGAGAGTATAAGTTGAGACATATTTTATATAATAGGAATGAGATCATGAGGGTAATTTTTTGTAAGCACGCAATTTTGCGCTTCTACTGCGAGGATTAGAGGAAATCTCTCGCCGACTAGGTGTTACTGGTTTTTTGGTTAAAGACTCAACAAGGGGTTCTCCATGATTGCTGTATACTCCATCTCCAGGAGGCTTCATTAATTCTTTAAAGAATTGCTTCACAATCCGATCCTCCAGAGAATGATAGGAAATAATCACAATTCTCCCACCAACCTTTAAGAGTTCAAAAGCCTGGACTAAAGCCTCCTTCAGGGCATTTAATTCATCGTTAACTTCAATCCTCAAAGCCTGGAAAATTTTTGTAGCCGGATGAGCCCTTGAGGTATGCTTTTTAGGAAGTATTCCTTCCAAAAACTCTCTAAATTTCACCGTAGAATCAAAGGAAGTAACCTTTCGCTCTTCACAAATCCTCCTGGCCACTTTTCTTGCCATCTGTTCTTCCCCATACTTAAAGAAAATGTCAGCCAACCCCTGTTCACTATAAGTTTTGAGAATTCCTGCAGCAGTAAGGTCGCAGTCCGGATCAAAACGCATATCCAGAGGACCATCAAGCTGGAATGAAAAACCTCTTTCAGCTGTATCCACATGGGTAGAGGCCAAGCCTAGATCAAACAGAATGCCAGTAACTGCGCTATGCTCACTTTCGCTCGCTTCGCGCACCCTAGTTTTTAAATAACGAAAATTATCTTTGAAGTAAACGATTTGTTTCTCATGGTCCTTTAGCCTGGCACTAGCTTCCTTTAGATTTCTCTCATCCTGATCAAATGCGTACAAAACACCACTTTTTCCTATCTTTTTGAGTATATCCAGGCTATGTCCCCCCAAACCCAACGTAGCATCCACCACCCTGTCACCAGCATGCAAGTCCAGGTACTCTTCAACCTCCTCCTTAAGGACTGGCACATGCTGTAAATCGGCTCTAGTGTTCAAAACTTGTGTGCGAAATGTGTATAATTTTTTTACTAGCTGCTACCCCCTTAAAATAAGGGGAAACCAGGGTTTGGTCAATGGATGTAGAAACAGTACGTATACAAATACTAGTCGTAAAGAACACACCAGGCGTCAATAACGCTTTCAGAAAGGGAAAAGTCGCGTAGTAACTTTTCTGTTGTACAAAAACCCCGTTGTTGTTTAATTTTTTTGAACACAGCAATTCTATCTCAAAATTTTACTTTACCAATAGCACAATAAAGAGTTAAATAAAGGCATGACTACAGAGTTAATCATCTTTTTTTCAGCAATGATTCCGTTCTTAGAACTTAAGATAGCTATTCCGCTTGGGGCTCAACTAGGACTTTCAACAACCAGTACATACTTATTCGCAGTAGCAGGCAGCATAGTACCTGCAGCACTGATGCTAGCACTTGTTGGCCCTATTTCTAATTTTCTAAGAAAAAAATCTAAAAGAACAGATATCTTCTTCGAAAAACTCTTTCATAGAACACGAAAAGAACACACCAAGAAATTTCAAAGATACGGCGCCATTTTTCTTATTGCGGTAGTTGCAATCCCACTACCTGGCAGTGGTAGCGGAGTGGGCGCGCTAATAGCATTCTTATTTGGTGTAGATTACTGGAAAGGCCTAAGTCTCATAGCAACAGGCGTAGTAATAGGAGGCCTACTCCTAACAGCAGGCTTCGAATCAGTATTTGCAATACTAGACCTATTTACCTAAATAACAATCTCTCCCTCTCTCAAAATCTCTACCTTATCACCATCAATTTTAACTACGGTAGAAGGCTTGTTTTCCGCAATCCTACCTCCATCCACAATCAAATCAATCCCCGGCAACACCTCAGGCTCATAAAGTTCATTTTCACCCGCAATATTAGCACTAGTGGTAGTAATAGGCTGACTAAACTTCATAACCACATTGCGACAAAATTCCAAATCAGAAACCCTAATGGACACAAATTCATGACCTTTATTAAAATACTCTGGCAGCGTCTCCTTCCTAGGAACAAGGATAGAAAGTGGCCCCGGCCAATATTTTTCTGCAAATTCCAATGCTTTTTTAGAGAAATCCCCGTATTCCTGAGCCATTTCTAAACCATCTACCATAATACTAATAGGTTTATCTGATTTCATGTCCTTAACATAATAGAGCTTCTTCAAAGCTTCCTCATTAAAAATATCCACCGCAAAACCATAACAAGTCTCAGTCGGATGCATCACTAAACCACCCTCATCCAGACTAATTACAGCCTTTTCTACCGCATTGGGATCATTTAAACCTACTCTATCCATAAAATTAATCAGTAATTAGCAGCAGTCTACTAAAACATATACAAAGAATGCAATGGCATATATACTGTGCGCGAAAAATTCATAACCTATTCATATGAAACCTAAAGTCGCCATCAATGGCTTCGGTCGAATCGGCCGCCAAATCTTCCGTATAAACCTGGAGAAAGACTATTTCGACATCGTCGCAATAAACGATCTCGGAGATGCCAAAACAATGTCCCACCTACTAAAATATGATACTAATTACGGAG
>CAZCLD010000036.1:0-13566 GCA_964499425.1 uncultured Candidatus Peribacteria bacterium
CCGATAATCCTAAATTATTGGGACGGAAACCAAGGCCCTATGCTAAAAACAGGCATGACTTTAGCATTAGAGCCCATTTTCTCTGTTGGCACAAGCGAAATGCATACACTTAAGGATAATTGGACCCTAGTAACCAAGGATCGTTCTCCCGCAGTTCAAGAGGAAAACACTATTTTGATCACTCAAAACGGTGCAGAGATTTTGACTAATTAAAATAAGGAAAAACCACTTGCATAAGCTACTTCTCTAATGTAAAATCCAATAGCTTTTTTCGTCTAATTTCGTTAAAAAAGGGCATCTACATGGGAAAAGACGACACTATCGAATTGCAAGGAACTGTCATAGAACCTTTACCCAACACTGAATTCAAAGTAGAGCTCGAAAATGGAAATGTTATTACTGCACACCTCTCGGGAAGAATGCGCATGCATTACATCAAAATCCTTCCTGGAGACGGTGTCACGGTACAACTTAGTACTTACGACCTAACAAAAGGACGAATCACATATAGACATAGTGGTAAAAAAACATGAAAGTAAGGGCATCAGTTAAAAAAATTTGTGACAAGTGTCAAGTTATCAAGAGAAAGGGTGTAATTAGAGTAGTTTGCAAGAAAAATAAGCGGCACAAGCAGAAACAAGGCTAATTGAAACTTAGGTAGTCAGTATTCTTTCCCCCAAGAGTGCTGACTACCTAGAATTTAATTAGACCTGATGGCAAGAATCGCAGGTGTAAACCTACCCAAAGAAAAACGCATTGAAGCTGCCTTAACTGTAATCTTCGGTATAGGAAGAAGCCTTGCCACAAAAATCGTAAAAGATTCAGGAATAGAAAAAGACTGTAAGGTAAAAGACTTAACTGAAAAAGAGGTTGGAACACTTCGTGAAATCATTGAAAAGGTACAAACTGAAGGAGACTTGAAGAGGAAAATAGCAATGGACGTCAAACGTCTACAAGAAGTCGGGTCTTACAGAGGATTTAGACACAAAAAAGGACTACCCGTAAGAGGACAAAGAACCAGATACAACGCTAGAACTCGAAAAGGTAGAAAAAAGACCGTAGCTAATAAGAAAATCGTAACCAAGTAATCATGCCAGAGGAGAAGAAGAAAAAAGAAGAGGCAAAAGCCCCAAAGAAAGAAGAGAAGAAACCCACAACAACCAAGGCCGCTAAGAAATCTCGAAAGAGACGAAGCGTTGAGATTGGGAATGCTTATGTTCAAGCTTCATACAACAATACAATTATCACTCTCACAGAACCCAGTGGAGATGTAATTTCTTGGAGTTCTGCAGGAGCAAGTGGTTTCAAGGGAGCTAGAAAAGCCACACCTTATGCCGCTCAAATTTCAGCTGAAAACGCAGCCGAAAAGGCAAAAGTGTTTGGCCTTGAAAGAGTTCATGTCCAAGTAAAAGGAGTTGGCAGTGGCAGAGAACAAGCAATAAGAGGCCTATCCGCAAGCGGACTTAGTATTTTATCGATAACAGACTTAACACCTATACCACATAATGGATGTCGTAAGAAAAAACGACGCCGAACTTAATCATGTCAAGATACAGAGGACCAATAACCAGGCTATCAAGAAGACTCGGAGTAATGCTCTTCACGCACGGCAAGAGTAAAACAAAAGCATTCGAGAAAAAAGGATATAAACCTGGAGAACACGGACAAAAACGCTTTTCTCAACTATCTGAATACAACAAACAGTTAAGAGAAAAACAAAAAGCACGCCACATGTACGGCATAAGTGAAAAGCAATCAAAAAAATACTACAAACTGGCAAACTCTAGTGATGAGATAACAGGTATGAAATATTTACAATTACTCGAACAAAGACTAGACAACACAATCTTCAGATCAGGAATCGCAAGTTCCAGACCACAGGCAAGACAAATGGTAAGTCATGGTTTAGTAGTGCTAAACGGAAAAAGAGTAAAGACTCCATCAATACAAGTAAAAGAAGGAGACAAATTTGAGGTCCGTACAAAGAGTAAAAGTTCAAAACTGTTTGATCAGGCCAAAGGTTCTAAATACAAAACACCCAAATGGCTCAACTCAAACCTGAAAGATCTAAAGGGAGAAGTAGTCGCATACCCCGATAAAGACGACATTGAGCAAATAATCGAACATCAACTTATCACTGAATTCTATTCTAAATAATTAACAACTGCCCACCATGCATCAAATCCAAGAAGAAATTGGAATACCCAAAATAAAAACCGATGTAATCGGTGACAATCATGTCATTTTCACAATGGGCCCTCTACCTACAGGATACGGTGTAACCCTTGGAAACGCCATTCGTAGAGTCCTTTTATCATCGCTTCCAGGTGCCTGTGTTACCGCTATCAAAATCGATAGTACTAACCACGAGTACTCAACTATCAAAGGAGTGAAGGAAAGCGTACTTGATATTACGCTAAATCTAAAGATGCTAGACATTAAGAAATCTGACACAAAACCATCTACGATAACTTTAGAAACTTCCAAGAGCGGAGAAATCCATGCCAAAGACATAAAATGTCCTGCCGAAGTAGAAATTCTAAATCCAGATCTATACATTTGTACAGTTGAAAAAGGCAGCAAGCTAAAAATAGAGATGCGCGTTGAAAAAGGCGTTGGTTATATTCCTGCAACTGTAAGACAAAAGGACGAGTCAGACCCAAATGTCATTCTACTCGATGCCCTTTATACTCCAGTAAAGAAAGTACGTTTCGATGTTGAAGCCACACGTGTCGGACAAATGACTAATCTTGATAAGCTAACTCTAGAAGTAGAAACAAATGGAACAGTCACAAGTGAAGAGTCTCTAAAATTCGCTTCAAACGTACTACAATCCTACTTCAACCTATTCAACACAGACAATATCATGGTTGAAGAAGACTATATGTCAGATATCAAATCTATCTTAGAAAAAGAAAAAGAAGAGGAAGCTAACAAGCCAAGCCAGGAATCATACACACCAATCGAAATTTTGGGCTTCTCACCTAGAACTCTAAATGCCCTCATCAACGGAGGCATCGGGTCAATCGAACAACTATCAAAATGTACAGAAAGCAAATTGTCCAATTTAAGAGGCTTCGGTAAGAAAGCTCTTAATGAGGTTGCAGCTGCATTAGAAAAGAAGAATTTATCCTTATCTGAAGACTAAGCATGAGACACAAAGTCAAAAAAGTAAAACTCGGATCAGATAAAGACCACACAACTGCCTTAATTCGAAATTTGGCAATGTCGGTAATAATTTATGAAAAAATTAAAACCACTGCTACCAAGGCAAAAGCTGTACAACCATTCATAGAGAGACTAATCAATATTGCCAAAGGAGAAGACAAAAAAACCGCCATCAGAAGAATAGAAAAGCTCCTTCAGCACGATAACAGCTCAAAAAAGCTACTTGATGTAATAATCGAAAAGTACAAAGATCGCAATTCTGGATACACCAGGATTACAAAACTCGGCTATAGAAACGGCGATAATGCCCCAGTAGTTCAATTAGAATTAGTATAATCACATGAAAACTCACATCCCAAAAAAAGATGATATAGATCGAAAATGGTACATACTCGATGCAAAAGGCAGAACACTAGGCCGGATTGCTACCGGTATCGCAAACAAACTAAGAGGCAAAGATAAGCCAATTTTTTCCCCTCACATGGATTGCGGTGATTTTGTTATCGTAATAAATGCGGAAAAAGTAAAACTTACTGGGAAAAAAATGTCAGACAAAATGTATTATCGCCATTCAGGTTTCCCAAGCGGGTTAAAATCCGCGAGCGCAAAAGAGGTCTTAGAGAAAAAACCCACAAAAGTACTTGAATTAGCTGTAAGCGGTATGTTACCAAAGAACAAGCTAAGAAAAGTATTCATGAAAAAGCTTAAGCTTTACGCAGGAGAAGAACACCCGCACGAAGCTCAAAACCCACTAGTTCTAGAAGTATAATTCTAAAGAAAATGCCAACAAAAAAAGCAAGCAAAGAAGAAGAAGCAAAAAAAGCTCCAACTCCAAAGGGGAAATACCACTATGCAAATGGGAAACGTAAAAGCTCCATTGCAAGAGTAAGACTTTATAAAGGAAGCGGAGAAATCACAATTAACAACTCTCCAATCAGTAAGTATATGACCGTTAAAAATCTTATCGGCCTAATCAAGTCACCATTCACACTTACCGGAAACAACCAAAAATTTGATGTAAGCGCAGTGATAACAGGTGGCGGAATAAGCTCACAGGCAGAAGCACTAAGACATGGAATATCAAAAGCTCTGGTAGAAGCAGACCCTCTAAACAAGCCAACTCTCAAGAAAGCAGGTCTCCTAACACGCGACTCTCGAACAAAAGAACGTAAAAAATATGGTCTTAAGAGAGCCCGTAAAGCACCTCAATTCTCAAAACGTTAAATTTTTCACCGTAAATTTGCTAGAATAGAAAAAATCTACTCTTTCCTATGCCCACTGCAAATACAACGTATCTTGAAAATGGCCTATCCTCAGCCGAATATCATGCTAATTTACGCAAATTCGGACCTAACGAAATCCCAAGCAAAAAAGAATACACCGCTCTAAAAATCTTCCTTTCACAATTCTCATCATTCCTAATAATCATACTCATAATTGCGGGGAGCATCTCTATTTTCCTCGGAGAGATTATTGATGGATTCGCGATATTCGCCATCGTCATAATTAATTCAATAATTGGGTTCATACAAGAGTACAAAGCTGAGAATGCTGTTGCAGCGCTTAAAAAGATGGTAGTTCCAACAGCCATTGTTATAAGAAACGGAGAGGAAAAAGAGATACCAATCAGAGAACTGGTTCCAGAAGACCTGATACTAATCTCTGAAGGAGAAAAAATGCCCGCAGATTGCGAAATCCTTGAAGCATTCTCTCTAAAAGCAGATGAATCAATGCTTACAGGAGAGAGTGTCCCCGTAAATAAGACTGTTGGAGAAGGAAAGGACGGAAAGCTATTCAAAGGAACATTAGTAACAACAGGCCGCGCCAAAGCCAAAGTATACGCCACAGGAATAAACACCGAATTTGGAAAAATCATTCATCTGGTCTCAAAACAAGAGAAATCCCGCTCCCCTCTCACAATCCAGCTAGATACCCTCGGGAAAAAAGTCGCTCTAGTAACACTCGTACTCATCGCAATCCTATTCATATTGGGCTATCTACGAGGAATTGATGTCGTAGAAATGCTCATGACCGCAGTAGCACTTGGCGTATCAGCTATACCTGAAGGAATGCCGATCATAGTCACTCTCACCCTCGCCCTTGGAGTACAGGCAATGGCCCGCAAAAAAGCTATCACAAGAAAAATGAACTCCATAGAAACCCTCGGAGCTACTACTGTGATCTGCTCAGATAAAACAGGTACCCTCACACTAAACGAGATGACGGTAAAACAGGTGGACACTTGTAACGGCAACAAAGAGATACCTGGTGTAGGTTACAAATTTGACGAAAAAACAATCCTAAACAAACCAGCAGAAAAAAAACTGCTCGAAATATGCGAAAACTGCAACAACTCTTTCGTCGACAAAAACATCATCGGCGACCCAACTGAAATCGCACTAAAAGTCCTAGCGAGAAAAGCAAACTATGTAAAAAAATATAAAGAGCTAGACGAAAACGTATTTACTTCTGAGAGAAAAATGATGAGCTCCCTACACAAAGTAAATAAAGGAAAAGAGATTTATGCAAAGGGGGCCTTTGAAGAAATAATCAAACGATGCAAATTCATTCTCAAAAATGGAAAAGTCGTAAAACTATCAGCATCTGACAAAAAACTATTCAGCAAAATAGCAGAAAAACATGCAAGAGAAGCACTCCGCGTACTTGGTTTTGCATACAAACCCTTTAAAAAGAAATTTGATGAAAAAAATCTAATATTTGTAGGAATAGTAGGAATGATCGATCCACCACGGAAAACTGTCCCAAAATCCATAAAAATAGCTCAGGAAGCAGGTATTAGAATTAAGATAATAACTGGTGATAATGCAATAACAGCCCGAGCCGTAGGAGAAAAAATCGGCTTAAAAGTCAAGAACGTGACCCTCGGCAAGGATATCGACAAACTCAACGACAGAGATCTAAAAAAACTAATACAGAAAACTGAGATCTTTGCGCGCACAAAACCACAACACAAGTATAGGATAGTAGACCTTCTCCAACGCAGCCATCAGGTCGTAGCAGTCACTGGAGACGGTGTAAACGACGCTCCAGCCATCAAACACGGAGATGTAGGTATAGCAATGGGCATCAAGGGCACAGAGGCCACTAAGGAAGTAGCAGATATTGTCCTAAAAGACGACAACTTCTCCACAATAGTCACCACCATAGAGGAAGGACGCCGCATCTATCACAATATTCTAGCATTCATTAAATACATGCTCTCTGCCAATTTCGACACAATCATGGCGGTTGGCGTACTGACCATACTCGGCTATCCCCTGCCAATTCTACCACTACAAATCCTTTGGATAAATATAGCAACAGACGCTCTACCTGCCCTTGCGTTAGGCCAATCCAAAGCCTCACCCGGCATCATGCAAGAAAAACCACACACCAAAAATGAGAACATTTTTAAGAAATTTTTCGGCTTCATAATGATCGCTGTCATCTTTCAAACAGCCGCAAACCTATTGATTTACTTCCATGGTGTTGGTTTAGACTCCGCAGCAGGCATTGATACAGGAGACCTCTCCATAGCCTCCTACACCCGAACCCTCGTATTTACCCAAATAGTAATGTTCGAACTCTTCTTTGTATTTGTTTGCAAAGAAGAAAAATCTGTCACTCTAAAATCACTGGTATCCAACAAAGCGCTCATTCTCGCAGTTTTAGCATCATTTATACTGCAACTTGGTATGCTCTACTTGCCATTTATGCAAACCGTCTTCAAAACCATGCCACTCGGACTAAAAGAATGGGGCTTTGTCGTTATCCTAGCCTCAACCGCTTTCATAGTACCAATGGTCACCAATTTCGCAAAACACATCTTTAGCCGCTCCCACCGCTCCGGAGCTCCAAAGGCCTAACCTGTTAATTTAACTGCTCCGGAGCTCTATTTTACAGGATTACGAAAAACATAATTGGTAACATCAAAATAGTATTTATCATCATGAATCAATTTTGCCTTGTACCTGCCTTCAAAGACAGGTCCCCTACGTTCATGCCTCTTATTATAGTATTGAGCAAAAGCCATTTGTAATCGATAAAGCATTTGTTGAATACCATCATTATTATCATTTTGAACCAGAATAAAATGATAATGATTATTCATTATGGCCCGTGATTCAATCGACACATCGTATTTTTCACTCAATTTCAGAGCTCTTTTGACAAAAAATAGACGCTCAGGACCTTTATTACGAAATATTGGGATCCTACAAAAACCACGATTAAACACATGATAGTAATGCCCAGGTGCAAATTCAGTTTTTCTATATGGCATACCAAAGACAATAACAAACAAACTTAAAATTTTTCTAAATTTTTTTTAAACAGCTCCGGAGCTCCAAAGGCCTAACCTGTTAATTTAACTGCTCCGGAGCTAACACAAACAATAGACAATAAATAAACTCCCATTATAATAACCCCACCATGCAATTCGACATACTCACAATTTTTCCCCAAATTTTTGATTCCTACCTCAAAGAAAGCATCATTAAACGTGCCATCCAAAACAAACTAATCAAGATCAAGATCCACGACATCCGCAAATTCTCAAAGGACAAGCACAAGAGAACAGACGATGTCCCTTACGGAGGTGGTGCTGGCATGGTTATGACAGCTCAACCGCTCCATGACGCCATCACTCACGTCAAAAAGACTAACAAAGGACCAGTAATCTACCTCACCCCTCAAGGCAAAACATTCACACAAATAAGAGCAGAAAAACTAGCCAGAATTGATTCTATGATCCTGCTTTGTGGCAGATACGAAGGAATAGACCAGAGAATTCGCGACACACTTATAGATCAAGAAATCTCAATTGGCAAATATGTTCTCACAGGAGGAGAATTGCCTGCCATGACAGTCATTGATGCTGTGTCTCGCCTCATCCCCGGAGTTTTGGGCAAGGAAGAATCTCACCTCGAAGATTCATTCTCTAAATCACTAAAACGAAAGAAGGAGTATCCTCACTACACACGCCCAGCCACATGGAAAGGCATGAAAGTCCCCGAAGTACTACTTTCGGGTCATCACAAAGAAATAGAAAAATGGCGCAAGAACATGTGCACCTGATGTCGTCCTGCGACAATCAAGTGCACACATGGATCGGAAAGACAATCAAAACTCACACTCAAAATGCTCACATATACACTCACATTCCTAGCCTCAGCAACTCCAATAAGCCTGCTTATCATCTTTGGAATAAGCAAACTTCTCTCAAAACATCATCATAAACTCGGACAAACCAGTGTAATCTGCACAACTCTGAAAGGAGTCTTAACGAAAAATGTAAATGTACCTAAAACAATCATTTTCGATAAATTTGAAGCAGATATCAATCAGGAAAGCGACCTAATTTATCTAGAAAATCAAAAAACAAAAGAAGAAGTTAGGGTTCAGAAAAAACAGCTTTCAAAAAACGAGCACATAAAATTAATGGCTATAACTACAACATTGTGCCATTACGCAAAAATCCACAAAGTAGAAACCATCATAGGAAAATTCTTCAAAAGTTGCGCAATATCGACCTCACAAATCCGCCATGATTACGACATCATAACCGAGATTTCCAGCGACAAAGAAAAAAAATTCTCCACAGTCGTAGTCAAAAATATCGAGAAAAAAGAAATCCTATCATTTAGCAAAGGCAATCCTTACAAAATTCTTGAGCGCTGCAAAAGATTACTAATCCATGATAAAAAAATAGAAATAACCCCTCAACTTCGCCGTAAACTGAAAAAAAGAATAAAAAAACTAAATCAAAATGGCCAAAAAATCATCTCATTCGCTTACAAAGGACTCCCGGTAAAACAGCTAGAACATTACAGCGAAAGTTTTGTCGAGAACGACCTCGTTCTAATAGGGATGATCGGCATTGGCGATATCATAGATGAAAAAACAATTCCAATCGTTGAAAAAATCAAGGGCATAGGAATAAAAACCTATGTTCTTTCAGCCGCGAAAAAAAGAGAAGCAATAGCCATAGCCGAAACTACTAAATTAATTGACTCCCACTACTTTGAAACGCTAACTCACGAAGACTTAAAAGATATAAGCCAACAAAAACTCGAGAAATTATTCTTAAACCAGGAAAAAGACTATGTTTTTGCAGAAATCAAGAAAGAAGATCGTCAAAAAATCATAGCAGCACTTCAAAAGAATGGACACACCATCGTCATGGCAAAACAATCAAACAAGCTGAGCTCCATCCTAAAAGGCATAGAAAAACATCAATACAACAAACAGAATCGCCAAAAAATCATCACTCACGCCCTCAGCTGCAAAATCGCACAAGTTCTTCTGATCTCGACTGCAATTATCTTTAAAGCCCCACTTCCTCTTTCAATAATAGCAATTGTCGCAATTGATTTGCTGATCAATCTTTTACTTGAGTCCTCCCTAAGAAAGGAAAAAAATGAAGACACACAAGTTTCTCTTTACAGGCATCTGATTGTCAGTGGATTGATTACAGGAGTAATTCTTACAGGAATATACTTCTGGAATCTCATTCGCCTTGGTTGGTATCCAGGAGAATCTCTATCTACGCAAAAAGCTAGCACCATGATCTTCATTCTTCTCTGTCTTAGCCAAATATTAAGCGCCCACAGCCTACGTAACAACCAAACATCCATATTCCTAAACGCACCACTCAAAAACATTTATCTTGCCCTTAGCAGCATAATCACCATCTTAATTCTCTACGCTCTCCTTAATTTCGAGCTACTTTCCCTCCCTATGCTTTCAAAATTAGACTGGCCAATAGTAATTTTCTCCTTAGTTATAATCCTAACAATAGAGGAAATACGGAAATATTTAATCCGCAAAGATGAAGTATCTAAGAATAAAAGTCATCCCGAAAAGCTCTAAATCCGGAATAGTAGAGGTAATGCGTGATAGTGAGGGAGAAGAAACCATCAAAATCCGCATCAAAGCAGTGCCAGAAAAAGGGAAAGCCAACGCAGAGCTAATCAAGTTTTTGAGTAAAGAATACAATGTTCCACGCTCAAACATCTCAATTGTAAGCGGCAAAACTGAACAAATAAAGTTGATTCGTATAAACCATGCCAATTAAAGCAAAAAAATCTCTGGGTCAGAACTTTCTCAAAAGCGAGAAAGCTCTCGCAAAAATCGTTGAAACCGCTGCAATCTCACCACAGGACCACATAATCGAGGTCGGCCCCGGGCAAGGAGTCTTAACAAAAGAGCTGGCTAAGAAAGCTGCTAAAGTCACTACAATCGAGTTAGATTCCAGACTCATCCCCGTGCTCCACGAAAGCATATTGGAAAAGCACAAAAATGTGGTTTTGCTCGAACAAGATGCCTTGACCTACACTCCCCCAAACACTCCTTATAAAGTCGTCGCTAACATCCCCTACTACATAACCTCCCCACTACTAAACCACTTTCTTCATGCAGAAACACCACCACAAACCATGACCCTGCTAGTACAAGAGGAAGTTGCTAAAAAAATATGCACTCTCACTCCAAAAATGACCGTCCTTTCACTGCAAGTAGCACTTTTTGGCACTGCCGAATACGTCAAGAAAGTACCCAAAACCGCTTTTCAACCAGCACCAAAAGTTGATTCAGCCATCATTCACATCGAAACACATCAAACTGACCGCAAAGTAGCACTCCAAATACTAAAAATCGCCAAACGCGCCTTTTCACAAAGACGCAAAAAACTCTCCAACACTCTTCCAGAATTATTAGACAAACTCACCTCACTCAAGCTTGAAGATGCTCGCCCACAGCACCTCACCATAGAAGATTGGCAAAAACTAGCTGGGCAGAACACTTGAAAGATCATTCTTCATCTCTAAAACAGCCGCTTTGGCCGCTTCACCGTAAGCATTAGGATCGAAATCTAGTTTTTCGTATGCAAAAATAATCCCTCTACTGCTATTCACAATGGCTCCCAAACCATCCTCATTAAAGCATGGCGCTACATCAGCAGCTCCACCACCTTGCGCCCCATAACCCGGCACTAAAAAGATAGATTTAGGCATAACCTTACGAAGCGTTTTGGCCTGTTCTGGGTAAGTTGCACCTACAACTGTCCCCACAAAACTATATCCATTCTCCCCCACTTCGTCAGCCCCCCAACTATCAATCAAATGTCCCATTATTTCATATAGTGGCTTTCCATCTTTCATTTCAAGATCCTGAATATCTCCACTACTCTTATTCGAGGTCTTCGCTAAGATGAAAACTCCCTTTTCGTATTTCGCACACTCCTCCACAAAAGGCTTGATACCATCCCATCCAAGATATGCATTCAAAGTGATTGAATCCGCATCAAAAATCGGCATAACCACTTCATCCTCACCCTCAAAAATCTCAACTTCACCAAGAAAAGCCCTAGCGTAAGCCGCTGCAGTAGAGCCAATGTCATTCCTCTTCGCATCAGCGATCGTTAATAACCCTTTAGATTTAGCATATTTCAAAGTCTCTACATAAGCCCTAATCCCCTCAGCACCAAAGATTTCATAGAAAGCAATTTGAGGTTTCACGACAGGAACAATATCCGCCACAGCGTCAATAATCCCTTTGTTAAACTCAATAATAGCGTCAGCAGCCGCTTGCGTTGGAGTTTTGTCTCCACTCATAGCCACCTTCTTAACAGCTTCAGGAATTTGATCCAATCTCGGATCCAGGCCTACGCATATCGGATTTCCCTTAGCCTTAACCGCCTCAATTAACTTGTCCGCAAAGTTTTTAGCCATAGTATTTAGTTAAGTTCCATATTCAGCCCTGTAATTCCTTATCACCTCCATCATAGCTTCGTCAATATAAACCTTTCCATCAACTTCCTTGTTATAAAGAGCATCAATCACATCATCCAAAGTCACAATCGGATAGACCTCGAAGCCAAATTCTTCTTCAATAGATTTAATTGCGCTCACACCATCATTATTTTTCTCCATCCTGTCCATTGAAATCAAAACACCCTCCACCTTTGGACGCCCATTTTCCTTCAGTAAAGCCATTGTCTCTCGAATCGCAGTCCCAGCAGTAATCACATCATCAATCAAAATTACACGAGTATTTTCATCCAAAGGCGCACCAATAATATTATCTTTCGCTCCATACTCCTTTACCTCTTTCCGGTTTACGGAGTACTTTAAGTTTTTATTGAATTTAGAATAAAGAACAGACACCGTCGCAACACTTAATGGAATCCCTTTATAAGCCGGACCAAAAATAACATCAACTTCCAATCCAGAAGCTTCTAAAGCTCCCGCATAGGCCTCCGCCAATTTGCTAACCAATTCACCCGTATAAAAACTCCCCGCATTTAAGAAATATGGGGCAACTCGCCCACTTTTCAACGTAAACTCCCCGAATTTCAAAGCCTCAGCCTTGACCAAAAGTTCAATAAAATCTGTTTTGTACTGTTCCATATTGTAATATTAATTATAGTGTTTTTTCCCTTGAGCATCCCTGTGGTAGTTGCCCAATTCTGGCAGATCTTTCACATCAGTCCAGGACATAACTGGCCCCTTAGTACAGACCAATTCGCCTGTATCATCAATTGCACACTGTCCACAAACTCCAATTCCGCATTTCATATATTTCTCCATGGACAACCAGGCCTCAACGCCAGCATCATCCACAACATGCCCAACTGCCTTCATCATAACCTCTGGTCCACAAGTAAAGACTTTCGTAACACCACCTTCAGCCAAAACTTCTTTCAAAACCTCGGTCACAAACCCTTTGTGTCCAACTGATCCATCATCGGTAGAAATATGCAAATTAACGCCTTCAAGCTCCTTAATTTTATCAATATACAGCAACAAATCCTCACTCCTTGCTCCCACCAAAAACTCTACCTTCACACCCGCATCAACTGCTTGTCGTGCCACAAAATACATCGGCGCAGCGCCATATCCCCCAGCCACAAGGGCCAAATGATTTCCCTTTTTAAATTCATAATAAGTCCCAAAAGGCCCACGCACTCCGACCTTATCCCCCTCCTTCAAACCATGTAACGCATTACTTGTCTCACCTACGTTGCACACAGTAATCCAAAACTCCTTTCCATCATCATAAGCTATAGACATCGGCTTCTCCGCCACACCAGGAATCCACAGCATCAGGAATTGCCCAGGCTTCCCACCCAGTGAATGATCAAAGACAAAAGTCTTAGTTGAGCTATTCTCTTCGATGGTTTTTTTGATACGCAGGATAGTAAACCTAGTATCGAAACTTTTAAGCGTCATGTGCTACTCCAATTATATCTTCAATATTTTTAACCCCATTTTCGCTACACCATTGCTCCATCTCTTTCACCACCTCTCCAAATCCTTCAACCCCTCGATAATAAACCATTGTCCCCATCCCAACTAACCTTGCCGCCGCCATCATTATTTGAATCGCATCACGCCCATT
>CAZCLD010000037.1:0-8680 GCA_964499425.1 uncultured Candidatus Peribacteria bacterium
GATTAAAATGGGTATTTTATTGCCTGGCGGTAAAACTCTCATTAAGGGAGGGAAATCGGCCCTTTTTCACATCTTTGCTAAAGCTTAAAATAGCCCTGATTACCTCTCTGTTGAGGTCTTTGTAACAACGGCTGAATTTAAGCTTTTTGCCAGGATAAAGGCCGAGTAGATCGTAGAGAACCAAGACCTGGCCATCGCAGTACTTTCCGGCTCCAATGCCGATGGTGGGGACTTTCAAACTTTTAGTAATCTTGAGGCTAAGCTCTAAAGGAATGCATTCTAAAACCAGACTGAATACTCCTAAATCCTCTAACTGCTTTGCTTGCTTTATAAGTTTTGAAGCTGATTCTTGGTTTTTACCCTGAACTTTATAACCACCCAGAAGATGGACAGTCTGAGGAGTAAGACCAATATGGCCCATAACCGGAATCTTGCTTTTAATCAATCTTTTTACCACATAGGGACATTTATTAAACCATTCTATCTTAACGGCGTCAGCCCCAGCAGCAATAAACTTATTAGCCCAGTAAAGACACCTGCCCGGATCTTTCTGGTAACTAAGATAAGGCATATCAGCAACCACCAAGGATCTGTTTACTCCTTTAGCTACAGCTTGAGTATGGTTAAGCATCTCTTTAATGCTAACTTTGCGAGTCTCATTCATCCCTAAGACTACATTAGCTAAAGAGTCACCGACCAAGATGATATCGATACCAGCTTGATCTAGAGTCTTAGCGAAAGAATAGTCATAGCAAGTAAGCATAGTGATTTTTCGCTTAGGCTTCCGGCTTAAAATATGCTTAATTTTTAGCTTACTCATATCTAGTTAAAACCCCACCTTTTTCCACAACCAATATTTTCACTCCTAAAGAACTTTTGGCAAGGAATTTTTTTATTCTGTCTCTGCCCATAACAAAGAAAGCCGTAGCTAGGGCATCAGCCACTGCAGCCCGATCAGCAATGACACTGACGCTTCTAATATTGTTAGTAATCGGATAACCGCTCCTAGGATCTATTAAGTGAGAGTATTCTTCACCCTCAAGCCTAAAGAATTGC
The DNA here is from genome assembly GCA_964499425.1 of uncultured Candidatus Peribacteria bacterium. Taxonomy (GTDB): domain Bacteria; phylum Patescibacteriota; class Gracilibacteria; order UBA1369; family LOWO2-01-FULL-3; genus JAQBYK01. Next base: position 1,057 of record CAZCLD010000037.1, read on the forward strand.
TCATAACTACCTGAAGTAGCTATAGCCTGGTTGCTTAATTCCTTAGTTTCGATAAAAAAACCTAACTTTTTGGGATCTTTTATGCCCACTTTCCAGGGTTTACCTCGATTCGTCCCCAAACAATACATATCTCCCCCAGCATTGATCAGGGCGTCTTCTATACCTTGTTTTTTTAGTCTGGCAACTGCTTTATCAACCATAAAACCCTTAGCAATCGCACCTAAATCAAGAACTACACCTTTTTTAGTTATAGTTACAGTTTTGTTATCCGAATCTAGCTTAATTGTATCAATTCCGCCGAATTCCCTAACTTTTTCAATTAATTCCTTAGAAGGTAAAGCTATTATACTTTGCTTATCGATTAATCTTTTCCAGAATTTATACAAAATACCACAACTTAGATCAAAAGAGTTTTGAGTCAAATCGGTAATCTCTCTAGACAGCTCTAAAATCTCAAATAAATCTCTGGAAACTTTAACCGGGCTATTGTAGCTTCGGTTAAGCCTCGAAATCTCAGAGCTATCATCGTAAGCATTAAAAATACTACTTAAGCGCTTAAACTCCTGATAAACAATTTCGGCAGCTCTGGGATCAATAGATGTAACCTCGAGATAAGTTCCGGCAGCTACAAACTTATTTTTATGCAGAGGCTTAGAGCAAGCAATAACTCCTAAGCTTAAAACGAGCAAAACAGAGACATTAACTAAGCTTATTTTTTTAACCATTTCAATAGCTTATCCAAACTCAAGCAATTGACAATATCGTTCTTAGTTAGCCAGCCTCGACGGGCAACACTCAAACCCAAGTTGATTAGTTTCAACTGCTCAACTGAATGAGAATCGCTATTTACAACCAGCTTAACCCCTGCATCTTTAGCCTTTAAAGCGCTGGTATCATTGAGATCATACCTCTGAGGATGGCAGTTAATCTCTAAAGCTACTTTGTTATCCCGGGCAGCCTTCAATACCTCTTCCAAATCGATCTGGTAAGGATCTCTCATTCCCCAGAGGCCGCCGGTAGGATGAGCGATAATATTTACATATTTATTGTTACAGGCCTTAACAATTCTTTTAGTTTGTTGGGCTTTTGACTGTTTAAAGCCGCTATGAATAGCAGCAATCACAAAATCCAACTCCTTTAAAATGCTATCGGGATAATCAAGCTTTCCCTCTCCTGATATATCCACCTCAGCTCCAGCCAATATCCTGAAAGTGCCTTTCATTTTCTGATTTAACTTTTTTATTTCCTCTATACTTGCCGAGAGTTCTCTTATTGACAAGCCGCCGGCCACTTTTAAACTTTGCGAATGATCAGAAATCCCGATATATTTATAACCTAATTTCTTAGCAGTTTGAGCCATCTCTTCTATGCTGTTTTTTCCATCGCTATAATAGCTGTGGCTATGTAAGTCTCCCTTAATGTCTGTCGGTTCTACTAATTTCGGCATACTGCCTCCCAGGGCCGCTTCTATCTCTCCCCGGTCTTCTCTTAACTCCGGAGCTATATAACTCATCTTTAGCAGAGAAAAAATATCCTTCTCGGTCTTACCAGCTAACCATTTTTCTTTAGTTTTAGTCGAAAAAATACCGTACTCATTTATTTTATAACCCTTCCTTTGAGCATAAGAACGCAAGGCTATGTTAAAGGCTTTAGAACCGGTAAAATAAAGCAGACTTGAACCAAAACTTTTTTTCTCGACTACCCGTAAATCAACCTGAATATTATTCTCACCGGCAATAACTGAAACTTTGGTTTGACCTTTAGCCAAAATCTCCTTAACCAGAGTTGATTTAATAAATTTCTCCATAACTACTGAAGGTTTTTTGGAAACCACCAGGATATCAATATCTCTTACAGTCTCTTTTCTGCGCCTTAAAGATCCAGCTACCTCGATTAGCTCTATTTCTTTTATCTTTTCTAATGCCTCAAGGAAGCTTTGAGCGGTTTCTAAGGCATAAAGAAGAGGGGTTCTTAAGCTGCCCTGCTTGAGAAGTTCAATTCCTTTTAAGATGTTATTTTGAGTTTTTTCCTTTATCCCCTCTAGCTGGCCTAATTTTCCTTCCCGGGCCCACTTCTCTAACTTGCTAATAGTATCTATCTTAAACTCCTGATAAAAACGCTTAATAGTCTTAGGGCCCAAACCTTGAATATTAAGCATCTCTAGCAAGCCTTCAGGGGTATCTCTTTTTAACTTATGATAATACTCTAATGATCCAGTCGAGAATAACTCTTTGATCTTTGAGGCTAAATCAGTGCCGATACCGGCTAAGCTAGTAAGTTCATCTTTAAGCACGACTTTCTCTAACTCATCACCCAAATCTTCTATCCTCTGGGCAGCTCGCTGATAAGCCCGGATACGAAAAGGATTATCTCCTTTAATCTCCAGAATCTGAGCAATCTCCCGAAAAATCTCAGCGATTGTCTTACTATCCACTTTTTATTTTTTGTAACAGGCAGAGACTTTATTCTTTATTCCGCCCCGAGAAGTAAACTCCCCGGTCACTGTGAGCTCATGGGGCTTAAGCACTTTTACTAAATCTTCTAGAATTTTATTTACCAGATGCTCATTATAAATCTTTACCTGGCGAAAAGAATAAAGGTAGTATTTCAAACTCTTTAACTCAATCAGTCGGCTTTTAGGAATATAGCCTATGGTCAGGTGAGCAAAATCAGGAAGGCCGGAATAAGGACAAAGGCAGGTAAATTCATCAGTAGTCGTTTCTACGGTTATCTTGCGCTTAGGATATTCATAGGCAATAGTCTGTAAAATTGTCCGATCAATATCCTCTTTAGAGTAGGTTTCACCTAGTATTTTTTTGGCTTTTTTCTCTAAAGACGAAGCTGTTCTGTCTTGGTAAATCATAGCCCATATTATATCAGATTTTTAGGGATGGACGAAATGAAAAAATACACCTAATAATCACTATCTAACCACTCTAACCTACGCGGTTAGGGTGGTTATTTAAAAAGTGATGTTTTTGTAATGGCTAATGCGTTCAGGATTATTAGCTTCATCAAGCACAATACAAACCGCATCTATTCTGTAATTCTTAACGTAGTTTTTTCGGATAACATAGGCCTTAGCGTTTCTGGTAAGTTTGTTTATCTTGCGGCGATTAATCGCCTCTTCTGGAGCACCAAACCGCTCCCCGGCTTTAGTCTTTACTTCAACGAAGACCAATTCTTTCCTATCCCAGGCGACTAGATCAATTTCAGCATATTTGGTTTTGTAATTCTGTTCGATAATTTTATAGCCTTGATTTTCTAAATATTCCTTAGCAATTGCTTCACCCAGATAACCAATTGTAATATTTTTAGTCTTCATTGATTATTCGCTTGCTCCCGAGGACGATATTGCAATGCCTCGGCCATATGAGAAACTTCTATTTCTTCGGTACCTTCTAAATCAGCAATGGTCCGGGCGACCCGGATCATTTTAAAGTATGCCCTGGCTGAAAGATTAAAGTTGGCGCCGGCTTTGATAAGAATCTGGCTCACTTCTTCGGAAAGTCGACAGTACTTCTTAATCTGCCTATTGCGCATCTCGGCATTAGTATAAATCCTCTCTTTGATAAAGCGTTGTTTCTGAATTTGCCTTGCCTTAATTACCCGTTCTCTTATTGCCTCAGAAGACTCTAAGTTTTTTCTCACCTTTTCATCGCGAGAAAGTTCTTTAATATCTACCACTGGCATTTCCAAACAAAGGTCAATCCGGTCTAGAATCGGGCCAGAAGTTTTTTTTCGGTACCTTTCTATTTCTCTTTGACTACAAATGCAGACCTTTTTAGGATGATATAAATACCCACAAGGACAAGGATTAGCTGAAGCCAAAAGAATAAATCGCGAGGGAAAAGTTCCCTTTTCTCGGCTGCGGCAAATAGTTATCGAGCCATCTTCCAAGGGTTGCCTTAAAGCCTCTAAAGCTGCTCTAGAAAATTCATTAAATTCATCTAAAAATAATACTCCCCGATGAGCCAAGCTTACCTCACCAGGCTTTATGTTGCTACCGCCACCGATAAGCCCGGCATCAGAAATTGTATGGTGCGGAGATCTAAATGGTCGAGTTCTGATCACTGAACCTTGGGGCGGTATGAGTCCGGAAGCAGAATAAATTTTAGTTACCTCCAAGGATTCTTCTTCGGCCAGTAAAGGAATGGTTCCCGGGAAAGCCCGAGCCAACATTGTCTTTCCTGAACCAGGACTTCCAATCATAAAAACATTATGGCTGCCGGCCGCAGCAATTTCCATTGCCCGTTTCGCTTGTTCTTGGCCTACAATTTCAGACATATCAAATTCAGCCCTGACAATGTTTTGCGCATTCTGAGGTTCTGTATATACTGCTGGTTCAAAAGTTATTTGACCACAAAGAAAAGGCAAGAGTTGATTTAAGTTCTCTACCGGATAGACGTTAACTCCTTTAATGATTGTGGCTTCATTGGCTGAAAGTTTAGGAATAAAGATATTCTTGATCCCGTTTTCTTTAGCAAACAAGGCCAGCAACAATGCGCCTTTGGTATGCCGCAGGGTTCCGTCTAAAGAAAGTTCACCGAAAAATAGACTTTTCTCAGGAAGCTGACAGCCCATAACCGTGCTTAAAATTCCTACAGCTATCGGTAAATCATAAAAAGAACCCTGTTTAGGTACATCGGCCGGAGCTAAATTAACCACAATTCTTCGCGAAGGGAATTGAACGTTAGAATTTATAATCGCAGTTTTTACTCTTTCTTTGCTTTCAGCTACAGCTTTAGTAGGCAAGCCAACTATCTCGAAGGCCGGCAGTCCTCTGCTGGCTACATTCACTTCCACCTCCATAGCTAAAGTCTGCAATCCTAAATTCAATGCCGAAGGAACTTTAACTAACATGATTTCAATCCTCCCGGCTATGAAAACCTATTTTTCTATTTGTATTCTTAGGCCTAAACATAAGCTGCCTAATGGTCTCAAAGATAGCTTGTATTTCTTTATCCTTATTCCCCATTTTTTCCTCTAATTCCGTTATCCTCTGGGCAAGCTCTTTATGACCAGACAAAATTTCACGAAATCTTACAAAAACACGCATAATTACTATATTCACCTGCACTGCTCTTTCGCTTTGAAGTACACTGGAAAGCATTAAAATACCGTGTTCAGTAAAAGCATAAGGTAGGTATTTAAGGTGTTGCCCTCTCTTTAAGCTTCCAAATTGGAATCTTAAAGAATCCGCCTCTTTTTTAGTTAACTGGAACATAAAATCTTCGGGAAATCGCTCTACATTGCGCTTCACTGCTTTATTTAAATTTCCAGTAGTCACTGCATATAGTCGTGCTAAATCTCTATCTAGTATTACTTTTCTACCTCTAATCGCTAGAATCTTATCTGCTATTGCTTCCTGTGGAATTAACATAGTATTTACCCTCCTCTTCGCCGATTATGCCGCGCAACTGCATAAGAGAAACTGTGGCTCCCAGCTCAGCAGCCGAAATATTTAATAAGCGAGATAATGTATCAATTTCTCTTGGTTCTTGAACTAACTTTTCGACAATACTCCGTTCTAGTTTATTCAAGCCGGAAAAAATGTTCTTAGAACACTCTGCTTGCCTTAAGCCATAAACTGACAATATATCATCGGCGTTGGTTACTATGCCGGCTCCTTGTTTAATCAGCTGCAAAGTACCTTGAGAAACCGAACTGGTTAGCTGACCGGGAACTGCAAACAGTTTACGCCCGAATCTTTTAGTTAAATCAGCAGTGATTAAAGAACCACTCTTTAAACCGGCTTCGACAACTAAAGTCGCCTGGGACAATCCGGATACAATCCGGTTTCTCCGCGGATAAGTCCAGAGGGCCGGAGGAAAATCACCTTCTATTTCAGAAATAATAAGTCCATCTTTGGCTAATATCTCTTGATAAAGATCGTCCTGATATTCAGGATGGATGAGGTCAATGCCGCAAGGCATAACTGCAATAGTTCTTCCACCTACCGAAAGAGCTGCTTTGTGAGCCTGAGCATCAACCCCATACATAAAACCTGAAACAATAGTTACCCCGGCTTGGGCTATTTTTGATACCAGTTCATCGGTAATCCTGCGGCCATAGCTGGTCATCTGCCTTGAGCCAACCACAGCCAAGCAGTTATCAAAAATGTCGGTTGTCCACTTACCCTTGTAACAAAGTAAATTCGGAGGCTCCTTGATAACTTTTAGCCTTGGCGGATATTTTGAACTATTGATTTTTACTGTCTTCATAAGCGGCTAATACTGCTTCATTGAGAGATTCGCGAACCTGAAAAGTCAAAGGAAAAGCACTATCATACCACTTTCCATTCTTGCTGGCCTCGCGAGGCCCCCCTACAAACAAACCATTCTTACCTTCAACTATCCGAAACCCTTTCACCAGAAACTCATCACAAATAGAAATATCACAAAAAGCCTTGGTCGGCCCATCGCCCTCAAATTTGTGAAGCCTGGTCACTTTGAACTCCAAAACCATATCACTCACCTCCTCAATGATCCGCCGAAGGCGGAGAATTGATCCCGACGAGCTTAAAGTCAATTTTTCACAAAAATTAACCTATATCTAGGCGAGTCGGGATATACTTACTCACAAAACCCTATCTTTCTTTTCGGCTTCTGGTCTTCTTTTATTAGCTGCTTTATAGCCTCAAATACTACCCTAAATTGCTGATCATATTTCTTTTCCATTAATTCAATCTTTTGCTGCAAATCTTTATAACTAAATAGCATCTCTCTTATTTTTATGAACGTTCTCATGATTTGAGTATTTACCTGAATGGCCCGGCCGCTCTTTAGCACACTGGATAACATCAAAATGCCATAATCAGTAAATGCATACGGGCGATACCGTAAACCCATTTTTTCGGCAGAATTGGAGGTGCCAAATTGGCACCTCCAATTTTCAAGCTCTTTTTTGGATAATTGAAACATAAAATCTTCGGGAAAACGCTCAAGGTTTCTTCGCACCTGACGCTTCAGATTTCTAGTTTCAACACCATACAGCTCTGCCAAATCCCTATCCAGCATTACCTTTTTACCTCTAATCAAGAATATTTTACTAACGATTACTTCCTGTGGAACTGTCACTAGAATGCCTTCTTTTTTAAGGTGTCGCATTTTGCGATACCGCTTCACTCCTCTCACTATAATAGACGCATGAGAAGGCGAAATTCTTTCAAAAATTTTGAATTTTTTTAGAAAGAGTTAGAAAGGCTTGAAAATAAAGGGTTATTTTCGCAGGAGTCGGGAAATTTCCTGGTCTTTATCCTGGGAATGATGACGCCAAGAATCAATAACCATAATCAAGGTTCGGCCGCCTTCTGAGTTTAAAGCCCAACGAATACCAAGAATAAGTGTAATTACTAAGCATTGCATAAAATATTTAGGGAAGATAAAAGAAAGGACAAAAGCAACAACCGCTCCGACAAGAGCATAAGCCCCAACCTTTGACCTCTTTTTAGGTATGCCCAGCCGAGTTTTAGTCTTATTAATTAGTTCTTTAGGTACTGATTCTAATTTAGTTTTTTTAGATTCAGAAATAGTTAAATACTCTTTGATCAATTGTTCGATTTTATCCATATCTCTCCTCAATTAATAGACGCTTGAGGCGTCGATTTTCTTTCACTATTTTT
>CAZCLD010000037.1:8699-13456 GCA_964499425.1 uncultured Candidatus Peribacteria bacterium
CTAGCTATTATCGTCGATATGCTATTTATCGACATAATTAGAATTTCGGCAATTTCTTTATGGGTTTTTTCCTCAAGTAAACACAAAGAGATAACCATTTTCTCTTTATCCGATAAACTGTTAATAATATCTTTTACTACTAAAAACTCATCTCGGGCCAATAGACCTTGGCTAAAACTATCGTCTCCAAATAGATCAATATCAAGATCGAACTTACCTCGGATCGGAAATTGACGCAAGAAACTGGTAGTTTTATTTGAGGCCACCATAACCAACCAGCTAGCAAGCTTCTTGGGATCTTTAAGCTGACTAAGTTTGGCCTCCTGAAGAATGGTCACAAATACTTCCTGAAAAATATCATCAATATTAGCCTGGTTGTGCCCAAAATTGCTACTAGCCAATCGTTTTTGTATGGCCCAATAGACTAATTTAGAGTATTTATCAACAAACAAACCCCAGGCTTGCTTGTCTTGCTTTAGGCAGCGCTTGATTAATTGTTGTTCGCTCATAAATTAAATAGAACCGTCCCCTTTATTCTTGTTGTTGGAGTTGCTGCTGGAGAAGGTCGCGGATTTCTTGCAACAAATCAATTATCTGGATATTTTGATAGTACAGGGCTTTTAGCTCCTGTTCGGTGTAGATGATATCGCTAGCAGCAATATCGTGAATTTCTTTAGCCTTTTCCTGGGCGTTTTCTTGACCAAAAACTGCTATTGTCGAGACTGCAAATAAAATTACTAACAAAACTGCTATTTTCCTCATTGTCATTCCTCCTTCTAATTAAATAGAACCGTCCCCTTTATTCAAGCCAGAACATAAAGCTCGGCTCAGGGTCAAGGCTTTCCTCGGAATCCTTATATCGACCAGTAAGGGTTATAGTGCCGGCTCCGGTTAAGGTAATCGTGCCGCCGGAACGGGTCATCATGGCTACATCTGAAGTTTCATCGGGAGATACTGTACCAAAGATAAAATTATTAGTAGTTATATTCGAAGTCTCCCTGCCGCCGACAATAATTGACTTAGCCTTAAAAGTTTCATCGCAGGTAACCGTAGCATTTTCAACGTCAATTAAAACATCATCAGCAGTGGTCGGTTCAGCAGCCGGAGACCAGTTATCATCATCAGGCCAGGTTGAACTGTCACCTCCACCAGCCCAGTTCTTTTCTGCGGCCTCTGTAGGGGCGACCCGTCGGGTCGCCCCTACGGCGACAATTATAAATATAAACACAATTATAATTTTTCGCATTTTTTTCTCCTAAATGAGTCCCGACCAAAGGTCGGGACGAATTATGTCCGAGCCGCTTCGGGAAAATATCGAAGAGATTTTCCCGATATATAGGCGGCCGGACGATCCCTATGGTCTTACAAACAACCCTGCCCCCTCTATATCCATCTTGGTAACTTCTAGTACTACATCATCTTCTAATAAGACAAAGTCCTCGATATCTTGATCGTCATCATAGTCATAAAGGCCGTTAGCGCCTAAACTAAGTAAGTTCAATCCGACATCGATGCTGCTGCGGGGGTATTCGGTATAAACCGGATGCTGGGGTGGATATTCAACGGTGTAAGATTCAATCTTAGCCTTACTCCGGCCGGTTTTTTGAAATTTGATCTTCACCCGCCAACTCTTGCCTGAACGCGGTACCGCTTCAATTTGTAATTCATCGCCACTGGAAACTCCGGAAAGATTAGTCAATAACAGAGTATGGATATTGTAACTATCAGCTATCGGCAGCCGGGTTCCCTCGCGCAAAGTCAAATAGCCGGAACGCATCGGCGAATTACGCAAATTAGCAAAGCTGATCAGAGTCTGGGTGTACTGGCCTAATTTAGCCTCCATATATACCTCAACCCCGGTAATTATATTTAAATCCCGCTGATCAACCCAGGCATAGTCAGTTACCAGTTTGTTGGTATTATCATAATAGCGAAAAATCATCTTGGTAATTTCCACACCAAAAGGATTGCGGGAAATATTCTCAATACCCTCTGAATCCTCACAATAGACCTGCTTTACCTCAGGATCCCACCAAACTGCTTTAACTACATCAGAGTTGCTCTTGGGATCAGGTTGATAAGTAAACCTTAAATCACTGCCTAAAGGAGCAGCTAGACCCAGGCGGACCTGAGAAATCTCTGAATCATCAAGCTCTATCTTGCGTACTGGGACCAAGCGGTATTTTTTCGATTCCGGAAGTTTTAGCTCGCCAATCGGAACTGCTGTGCCGGGCTTAACCTTACGGTTTAAAGTGTAAATAAAGTTTTTGGCAGCCACTGAATGAGTATCATCAGTCCAAGGAGGAACAAATTCTATCCGTTCTCCTCCGGCAGCCAGAATTTCTAAGCTGTCCTTTATGCTGTAAATAGCAGCATTGCCGTTTAAAACTTCATCGATGGTCTGAGAAAGAACTTTTTGCAAGGCTAGCTGATCGCGGGAATACCCCCAGGTTTCGAGAGCAGTATTCAAACTCAAATACACTGCCCCGACTATTATGGTGGTAATAGCGATAGAAATCAGCAGTTCTATCAGGGTAAATGCTTTTTTCAATCCTTTATCTCCCGGTATAAAAGAGTACCGATGCCGCTTTTAGCTGTCCGGCCGAAAGTTACTGTGCCTTTGCGGGTTTTAAAATCTAAAGTAGAAAAGGCTGAAACTGAAACCCGCTCGGCTTGACTGTTAGAGACCAGAACCTTGGCTACGCCTTTGCGAAAAGTAACTGGCGTCTGGGTAGCTGAAGAAGAAGAGCTGCCATCATCATACTCCTCCTCCAAGGTCACAGTCAAAGTAAGCTCGTTTTCAGAACTTATCGGATTTCCGCTCTCATCAAGCAGCAAAATAGTAACCTCGGCTGTTCCCACCGGAGCATCGATTGAAATTACCTCGAGTTTAGCTTCTTTTACTTCAATTTCCGGACTTTCGGCCTTTAATTCACCAGCTCCTCCCACTGTCACCTCATAGAGACCAGCTGAACTTACACTGGTTAAAAAAGTATGTTTGCCCTGATCAACCTCAATGAACTCATATTCATCAACCAAGCCTAAGCCCAAAGTAGAGCTGATCGTAATTGTACCTTGATAGTTAGGTATTGGATTTTCAGCTTCATCAAGTATTGAAACTTCAATCGGAATACTTTCCGAAACATAGAAAAAGTCTCTTTGGGCTGATGCCGGTTCAACCTCAATCAGGATAGCACTAGGTTGAAACGATATTGGTTGGCTTTCAGCGTTCTTATCGGAGTAAGCTAAGTCAGCGGCTTTTATCTTAATCGTTCCCCAACGGTTATAGTTTATGTCTTTCTCAGCTAAACCATTAGAAAAATCTCCGGCAGTTAAGCTAGTTGGCGTAATAATTCCGTCGCTCTCACCCGGCGCAACCGCAACTACTGACAGAGTTGCTGGGCCTTGATAGTTGGGACAAACCTGACTATTCTTATTCAAAGCGCTTACTGCCAGTTGGAAATTACGGCTGACCACTTGGGGGCTTTGAGCTGAAACACTGAAACTTTCCGGGATAAACAAAATATCGCCGGATAACCCCATCTTAGACGGCTCCTCGCTATCGCGGGCTAAAATCTCGATAGTGCCGCAGTCAGGATACATAATATCAACCTCAGCCACACCTTTGCTAAAGCCGGTTAAACTGTCAGGAGTAATCGCCAGAGTGCCGGAAGCCGGAAACACATAGTTAGCTAAAATCTCTACTTCGCCGGCATAATACTCATTGACCTCGCCTTCATCGTCTTTAGCGGTAACCTGAATCGAAAAATACTCACCAGCTACTTGGGGACTGGTAGCAACCACTTCAAAGTACTTAGCCTCAGTAACAATCTTCTGCTGCTGGCTGGCTTCTTCCCAACCCCGGTCAGGATATTCTTTGGCGGTGAGAATTGGTTTGCCGTCTTTTATGTCTTTATAGTAAAAAGTAACTTGCTGAGCATCTTCAGGAATGATGACTGTACTAATTGCCTTCCAAGTGTCGCGGTCTAAAGAAAACTCACCCTTATCTGATGAAGATTTAAGCTCTAAAGTAATATCTTTCCAGGCAGTTTGGGGTTCAGAGTTAGCATTCTGAATCTGGACAGTGATCGGGCTTGAGGCCTGGTCCTCCATTAGAGTTTGGCTGGCGGTGATTATCTCCAGACGGTCGATGAAGTGAACGATTAAATCATCAACATAAGTATCATCGGCTCGAGTACTACTGTAAACTCCTTCAAAACCGATCTGGCTTAAGCTACTGATTGATGAGTCAATAAAGTCAAGGTTTTCTTTATCGGCTACAAACTCAATCTCAGGATTGGCCACTGACTCAAGGTAGATATCATATTCATGATCATCAAAATCAAGTTTTAAGATCACCCGGTACCAGGTTCCAGCAGTAAAAGTTTGGCCAGTATCTTCCCAGGCTGATCCATCAGAGGCATAGATTTTGCCGGTGTAATCAAAGCAGACTGCTGCCACCTTCCCGGAAGGTACAGTGCGGGCTTGAGCGCCGACTGCTGGCTTAACAATATACTCAACCCAGCAAGGTGAGATGTCGCCATAGGTGGCAGTGCGGCTGACATTGACTGTGGTTTCAGCGCCGATTAGCTCCAGGGCCTTGCCGCCTCCGGAGTAGGTGGTTGAATCCTGGGTTACCGCGTCAGTAGTTTCACCTTGATCCACATTCCAGGAGTCAACTTCATCAATGGTAGCATCATCCTGTCTTGTATCAAAATCCTCTACGTAAGTGTCAGTAACAGCGTAAGCGGTCGGAG
>CAZCLD010000038.1:0-13196 GCA_964499425.1 uncultured Candidatus Peribacteria bacterium
ATTTCTTTGCCTTGCCTTTCGCACCAGCAGCGGCACCCTTGTCTCCGTCCTTGGTTTCACCTAGCACTTCAGAAACCCTACCAGTGGTCTCAACGGTTTCATCCATACCCACAGCCTCAACATAGGCTCCCTTAGCAACATCAGACGCTTCTCGAAGCTCCTTGCTATCAAGTTTATGTTCAGGTTTAAAGTGGGGTTTACTAGGCCCCTCCTGAGGAGACTTTTTGGGATGCTTAACAGAACTATCCATACTAAAATTATAAATTAAAGACAGACAGATGTCAATCACCTATGGCCGTCTTTCCGGTTGTAAGTACAACTGTTCTTTTGATAAAATCGAGAAAATTTAAAGACCACATGGACTTTCAGATAGAAAAAGCCTACGAGGCAAAAAAATACGAGGATAAAATCTACAAAAAATGGGAAAAGAGTGGAGCTTTTTCACCTAAAATTGATACTAAGAAGAAGCCGTTCGCCATTTCTATGCCACCCCCAAACGCAACCGGGCTGCTGCATCTTGGGCATGCCACAATGCTGGCTGTCGAAGACATAATGATACGCTACCACAGGATGAAAGGGGACTGCTCTCTGTGGCTCCCGGGTACAGATCACGCAGCTATTGCAACTCAGAGTGTCGTCGAAAAACAACTTCAGAAGAAAGGAATCAAAAATCCACGACAAAAGCTTGGTAGAGAAAAATTAATTGCAGAAATCAAAAAATTCGTCCTAGAAAGCCAAAGTACGATTCGTAATCAAATAAGGAAAATGGGGGCTAGTTGTGACTGGAGAAGGGAAAAATACACACTTGAGGACAACATGAATCTAGCAGTAAACACGCTCTTTAAGTACATGTACGAGGACAAATTGATCTACCGTGGAGGACGTATCGTAAACTGGGATCCCAACATGCATACAACCGTCGCAGACGATGAAATGGAATACATCGAGGAAAAAGCAAAATTCTATTATTTCAAATATGGACCAGTAGTAATAGGTACCGCCAGGCCAGAGACAAAATTCCTGGATAAAGTCATTGTGGTTCACCCCAAAGACAAACGCTACAAAAAACTAATTGGCAAAGAATTCGAACTAGAGTGGATCGAAGGGACAGTCAAGGCCAAGGTGATTGCAGACGAATGCATAGACATGAGTCTCGGAACAGGAGCAATGACAATAACACCAGGTCACAGTTTGGTCGACTTTGAATTAGCGCAAAAATACAAGCTCGACGCAGAACAAATCATCGACTTCGATGGAAAAATCCGTAAAGAGGTCTCCAAAAAATATGGTGGAATGTCCATCAAGAATGCCAGAGGAAAAATAGTCGAAGAATTGGATAAAAAGGGACTTTTGGTGAAAATTGACGAAGATTACGTCCACAATGTTGCAATCAATTACAGAGGCAAGGGCGTAATCGAACCTCAAATAATGAAGCAGTGGTTTATAGACGTAAATAAGAAAGTTATTAGTTGGAAGGGCAAAAAGCAAAGCATAAAACAAGTCCTGCAGGATACAGTGAAATCTAAAATGATAGAGGTCGTTCCAAAGAGGTTTGAAAAAATCTACTTTCACTGGATTGATAATCTTAGAGATTGGTGTATTTCCCGTCAGATATGGTGGGGACACCAAATCCCTATTTGGTACAAGGTAACACCAGAGCAAGAAAAAGCATTCAAAGCAAAGAAGGACGTATCCAGCTTTTATCTGGAAATACTGGGAGTAGACGGCGAAACACACTTTGGCACTGAAAAACCAAAGAAGGGTAATTGGATCCGCGACCCAGATACGCTCGACACTTGGTTCAGCTCAGCACTATGGACTTTTGCCACTCTTGGATGGCCAAATAAATCTAAGGAATTGGAATACTTCCACCCTACAGATGTACTCGAAACCGGATACGATATTCTCTTTTTCTGGGTAGCAAGAATGATCTTGGCCTCAACATATGCTCTCCGCAAGGATGGAATCAAAGAGGAAGATACGATTCCATTTAAAACGGTATACCTCCATGGCCTAATTCGTGATCGCCACGGCAAGAAAATGAGCAAGTCAAATCCTGAGACTTGCATTGATCCTCTCGACATGATCAAGAAGTACGGAGCAGATGCACTCAGACTGAGCATAGTCATAGGGTCGACCCCAGGAAACGATATGAGGCTATACGAAGAGAAAATCGCCGGATATCGTAATTTCATCAACAAAATCTGGAATGCAGCAAGATTCGCACTTATGAATATAGAAAAAGAAGATCTAAAAAAGCAGTTTGAACCAGGAATGATTAAGACATTCGCAGATAAGTGGATTCTCACAAAACTCCAAAACCTAATTAAAGAGGTCAATAAAGACATAGAGAACCACAGATTATCCGATGCAGGTACAAAAATATATGAATTCCTGTGGGGTCAATGCTGTGATTGGTATCTCGAAATAGCCAAGGGCGAAGACAAGAATCCAGCAGTGATGATCTATGTTCTAAAAAACACACTAAAATTGCTACACCCATTTGTGCCCTTTGTCACAGAAAAACTGTGGGAATTCCTTGAGAAGGATAGCATTCTCATCAGCGAAAGCTGGCCAATCTACGATAAAGCACTAGTATTCAAGGAAGATGCAAAAACAATGGAACTAATTCATGATGTAATCTCAAAAATACGCAGCATCCGTGCACAACTCAAAGTCGAGGCATCGAAAAAGATACACGCTACAATTTATGCAGGTAAAAACACTGGCCACCTGGAAGAAAAAAGGGAAGCCATAATGCGGCTGGCGAGATTAGAATCACTTGATCTAAGAAAAAGCGGGAAAAAAATTCCTCAATCAAAAGCAGCATTCGTTGACAAAATTGAAATCTATCTGCCCCTTAAAGACATGGTTAACACAGCAAAAGAGAGGAAAAGGCTGGAAAAGGAGTTCAAAAACATTGACGGCTTTATAAAATCTCTGGAGTCAAAGCTAGGCAACAAGGGCTTCACCAAAAATGCACCAAAGGAAATAATCGATAACGAAAAATCCAAGCTAAAAAAAGCAAAGGAGGCACGGCAAAAACTAACTGAACAACTCAAAAGCCTATAAATGAATCCAGACGCATACTTTGAACAAGCAGAGCAAAACATCAACCTCTTAATCTCAAAGGGCAAGTTTGCAGAGGCCAATAAAAAGTGTAAAGACCTGATCTCAAAGTATCCCCACGAAGGAAGATTTAAAAAACTCAAAACCAAAATTGAAGATGAAGCAAAAGAGTCAAATAGGAATATTGTTGACGAAAAAATTGATGAGATGAAAACACTTTGGGAGAAAGAAAGCTACGCAGAAATCCTAGAAAAGATCAGTGATCTCCAAAAGGTTGTCCCAGAAAATACCAAACTTAAAAAACTCCAAGAAAAGGCCCAAAAACTCTATAAAGAGAAACTCGCAGAGCAAACAGAAAAGTATGTAGAGACACAAACACTCAAATTAGAGAAGATGCTAGAGAATGACACCGGTAGCCTATTGGATGAGATAATTCACCTTGAAAGAAATAATCCAAACAACCCAAACACGCTCAAAGTGACAACTAAATTTAGGGAGAAACTTATCGAGAAAAAAATCAATGATAATCAGGAGACCCTAAAATCAAGCCAAATTGAGAAAGCAACCAAACTTCTGGAAGAGCTAAAGGCAATCGATCCCAAAAATAAAAAAGTCATGGAAATAGAAAAAAGCATGAACAAGAAAATCAGCAAAGATAATTACAAAAAGGCAAAAATCTTTATGGCCCAGAGTATAAAGCAGATTCAAGAATTAATTAACACAGAGAATTACGATAAAGCAATAAAAGAGGCAGAGGGGATTTTAAAGATTGATCCCGAAAACAGAAGCATGAGGAAGCTCCTGAAAAAAGCACAAGATCAATCTTTCAAACAAAACAAGGAACTATCAATCAACGAAATTGAAAAAAACACTCAAAAGCTAGAGGAGGATTACAAAAAGGATAAAGACAAATTTATTAAGCTTTAAGCCGGTATCTCTTTCGACCAACTCGGGTAAATTTATTGTTATTCTTCAGCGCAAGAACAATAGTAATCTTTTTGACCTGCCGCTGCTTCAAAACAAGATCCACAATTTCATCTTGAGAGAGCTCTTCCTTTTCACTTAGTATCTTATAAATGACTTCTGCAACAGTGCCTCTCTCATAGCCCCATTCAGATAGCGCATAAATCCCGCGCCCAATCAAAACAAAGTTATCATGACGAATCAATTCGTTATGAACAGCCTGCAAATTGACCGAACGATTATCAAAATTGGCACCATCAATATTCTTAGCTATATCAACAAAGTGGAGAGGCTTTCGCTCATTTCTAAGAATAAACAGAATCTTGTCTCTAAGGGTTCGAGGATGAATATGACGCCACTCCATCAATGCAACAGCGTCATTTTCCAGCAAAGTTAACCTTTTATCAATTTCGATCAGCGATTTCATCTTCGTAATATCAAAATCAATATCGGAGAAGCTGCCCTTCAAATCTGCAAGCACACGATTTACATTTTCAGCATCTCCATACTTCTGTAATTGATTAATAAGCTGACTGGAAGCATGCTTAAGCGCAAAATCTGCCAACTTGATTTCCTTAACATGTGGATGAAAATTAATAGTATTTCCTACACATTCGATATCTTCATGAAGGACAAGCGACAAATCAAGACTCTCCTTATCAACTGACCCCTTCCTTTCCTTGGGAATTATCCCCAGGAGCTCATCAATAAGAGCAGCCTTCTTAAAAAGACCACCATGACTAGCAACCAATTGCATAACATGGCCATGAAGATCATTCAGAGAAGTATTGAATACATTTCGCTTCATTTTCATGAGCGCATTTTTTTCAATTTGCCTAATTCGTTCACGCGTTACAGAAAACTCCCTGCCAATCTGTTCAAGAGTAAATCTTCCTTTACCATCAAGGTTAAACCTTTTACTAACTACTGCCTTTTCTTTCTCAGATAAAAGAAGAAGTAGATTCTGTATCAGAGCCTTAAGCTCAGACAAGCTACTAACAACAGGCGCATTGCTGGTGCTATACATATGGAATGAGATTATTAATTAAGAGGTATTCCGATTATAAAAACTTTTTGCTATTGGTGCAAAAAAAAGGTCTTGTAATACTTGCCAAAATGATCCCTTGTTTAATAATTTGGAGCTAAGGTTCGAAAACATAACCGGCGCAATATATAGTCCTTATGACCTCTTTCTCGATATAGGGTCTGATTTTCTGTCTCAGCTTACTTACATGAACATCGACCGTATTTGTACTGCAACATATGTTTCTATCCCAAACGTCCTCCAGAATCTGCGTCCTGCTAAGAACCTTCCCAATGTTGTCCAAAAAATAAACTAGCAGATTTAGTTCTTTGTTTGGCAGATCGATACATTTCCCATTAATGAGAATCTTTCGCTCATCTGCATGAACCGCAAATTCAGCCATGGGATCACTTTTAAGTAAATCAATATTGAACTAGAACGCAAATAAATCAAATTCTCAGAAAAATGATAAGCCCGTACCCTATAAAAAGTGTCGGTGAAGAGTTTACAACAGCAATGCCTTGATGCTAATTTGACATAGCAAAATCAAAACCTTAACCAACCTTGCCATGAAAGATAAGAAAAAACAGTACAAGATTAAGCTAACCGAAGAGCTTGAGGGAGGCGTCTATGCCAATGCAGTTTCAGTCCATGTTAACAACAACGAGTGCGTTCTGGATCTAGCATATACGATGCCAAACATGCCAGAGCCAGTAATTAAGATCGTCAGCCGTGTAAACATGAGCCACAAAACCGCAGAGTCATTCCTAAAGGTACTATCAAACGCAATATTGGATTGGAAAAATAAGCAAGATAAAAAAGAATGAAGGTAGTTATACAAAAATCAGGCCCAGCAAATGTGAAAATTGACAAAGAGATTCACTCACAAATTGATTCTGGACTAGTGATTCTTCTAGGAATCAACAACGATGACACATCCAAGGATGTTAAGTATCTAGCAGAAAAAATATCAAATTTGAGACTCTTTGAAGACAATGAAAAGCACTTTGAAAAATCATTGATTGAGACGAAAAAGGAAGCACTCGTAATTTCACAATTCACACTCTATGCTAGTTGCAGCAAAGGTCGGAGACCCGACTTTAATCAAGCAGCCAAACCTGAAATTGCAGAACCACTATACAAAGAATTCGTTGGCAAATTGAAGGAAAAGGGGATAGAGGTGAAAACTGGGATCTTTGGTGCTATGATGCAAGTAAGCCTTACAAACGAGGGACCAATAACTATAATAATTAATTCAAAATCATGAGCGACGTCATGGAAAAAGTAGTGTCACTGTGCAAAAGAAGGGGATTTATATTCCCGGGATCAGAAATCTATGGAGGGTTCGCCAATACCTGGGACTACGGTCCATACGGAACCGCACTTAAGGAGAATATCAAGAATTTTTGGTGGAAAACCTTCGTCCAAGAGAGAACAGACATCGTAGGTGTGGATTCCTCAATTCTAATGAATCCAAAAGTTTGGGAGGCCTCAGGACATCTTTCCTCATTTTCAGATCCATTGATGGATTGCAAGAAGTGCAAAGAGAGAATTAGAGGAGATAAATTGATCGAAGAGAACATGGGTATCACAGAAGCTGCAGGTAAGTCACTTGAGGAGATAGGAACAATAATAAAGAAGAATGACTTAAAATGCCCCAAATGTGGGAAATGTGATTTTACGCAGGCACGTGCATTCAACATGATGTTTAAGACTCATCAAGGAGTAATAGAAGATAGTGCAACAGCAGTATATCTACGACCAGAAACAGCACAGGGAATATTTGTAAATTTCAAAAACATTCAACAAAGCTGTCGAATGAAAATCCCCTTTGGAGTCGCACAAGTAGGTAAATCCTTTAGGAATGAGATAACTCCCGGAAACTTCACTTACAGAACCCGTGAATTCGAACAAATGGAAATAGAGTATTTTGTAAATCCAGGGAACAAGGCAGAGATAAAAAAATCATTCGACGAGTGGAAAAAGATCTCTAAAAAATGGTTCCTAGACCTCGGAATCACCGAAAAGATGCTTCGTTTTAGAGAACACGAAAAAGACGAACTTTCGCACTACTCAACCATGACATTTGATATCGAATACAAATTTCCATTTGGATGGGGGGAATTAATGGGTATTGCATACAGAGGATGTTTTGATTTATCACAACACCAGGAATTCTCAGGAAATAATATGGAATATCTCGATCCACAGACAAATAAGAAATACCTTCCACACGTAGTTGAACCAGCATTCGGACTAAGCAGAACAACTCTAATCTGCCTCATCGACGCATATGACGAAGATAAGATTGGAGATGAGACTCGAACAGTTATGAGGTTTGATCCCAAAATCGCACCAATAAAAGCTGCTATTTTCCCATTAATGAAAAAACCAGAATTATCGAAGGTAGCCGGAAAAATATTCGACTCTCTAAAAAGTGATTTTTCAGTAGAATACGATGATTCAGGTGCAATCGGAAAAAGATACAGACGACACGATGAAATTGGCACTCCCTTCTGTATAACTGTTGACTTCGAAAGCCTAGACGACAAAAAGGTGACTTTAAGAGAAAGAGACTCAACAAAACAAATAAGAACAGAGATTTCAAAATTGCCCGATATCCTAAAAGAGAAAATAAGCTAATAGCACCCTCTTTCCTTGATATAGGGGCTTTTTCATGGTAAAATACAGGGATTATCAAAACAAATATGTGGCTAAAACTCTGGGAGTACATTAAGGCCTCGCCAATCCAATTTTTCCTGATACTCATAGGAATATATGTTGGTATGAAGATCCTACTCTATCTTATGAGGCATCTTCATAGATATAGGGCTTCAAAAAACCTTGTGTTTTTGAGAGTGACGATGCCTAGAGCAGATTCCGCAAAGGATAAGGAGCAGCAAAATGAGAAAGATTTCAGAGAGAAAATCTCAGTAATGGCGCAGTTTTTTAGAAATCTCCATGAGACCAGAGAGATAAATATGATGAATACGATTAGAACACGATTATTCAAAAATAATATATTTACATTCGAATTAGTCGCGCATCAGAAAGTTCTAGATTTTTACGTAACTACACCGAAATATTATCAGGACATCGTTGAAAAACAGATTACATCCTATTATCCAAATGCGGACGTTCAACCAATGGAACGATATGAGCACAAATTCAAGGATAGCAAAATTAAAGGATTCTATGCGTACTTGAATAAGACTTTTTGGTTTCCAATCAAGACTTTTAAGGTTGTAGAAAACGATCCACTAAATGATCTTACTAATATCTTCACAAAGCTCACAGAAGAAGAAACAGCAGTAATTCAACTAGTTGTCAGACCGATAGGCCCCAAATGGGCAAAGAAGGCAACAGCATTCGGGGAGGCATTCTTCAAAGGCAAGAAAACTGGTGGTATCAAAATACCTATTATCGGAGCTCTATTGAGCCTCTTACTGGACGTTGTAAAAGGGATATTCACCGGATACAAGCCCGATGCAGCAAAACAAGGAGGAGATGGTTATGTGAGAATGCTCCAGGCTAAAGAGGAAGTAGCAAAAAGAATAGGTGAAAAAGCATCTCAATCAGGCTTCGACACAGTAATTCGACTACTTGCAAGTGCAAAAACAGAGAAAAGGGCAGAAGACATTTCAAACAATATAATAGTGGGGTTGAATCTATTTAAAGATAGCGTGGCCAATTGGTTTCAAACCAAACGTTTATTCTTTATTGATAGCCTAAATGACAAGTGGTTTCTATATAATTTCAGGAATCGCTACATGGATACAAAACTCCTTTTCCTGGGAGAAAAAAAATCCATAATGGTGGAAGAAGAACTAGCAAGCGTCTACCATTTCCCATCTAGTAAATACAACAAAAGTCCAAACATCAGGTGGCTTGCCTACAAAGTACTACCACCACCAACAAATCTGCCAACAGAGGGAATCCTTCTTGGACATAACACCTACAGAGGAAATAAACGAGAGGTCAGATTTATGCGTAAGGACAGATCCAGACATCACTACATTATTGGAAAATCCGGTTCTGGTAAATCAGCCCTATTGTCATATATGGCTCGCCAGGATATCTGGAATGGAGATGGAGTATGTGTAATTGATCCACATGGTGATCTAGTAGAGGATATTTTGTCATATTGTCCTAAAGAGAGAGCAAAGGATGTTATCATTTTTGACCCATCGGACCTGGAAAGACCAATGAGTATTAATATGCTGAAAGCCAAGACTCCAGAAGAAATCGATCTGATATCTTCGCAGGCCACAGAAATATTCATCAAACTGTTTGGTGATGAGATTTTTGGACCCAGAATCCAACACTACTTCAGAAATGCCTGTCTAACACTCATGGAAGACCCCGATGAAGGAGCTACATTGATAGACATTCCTAGGGTATTTACCGATGAAGCATTCCTGAAATACAAAGTCTCAAAGGTGAAAAATCCAGTAGTAAAGTCCTTTTGGCAAAACGAATACGCCAATACAGGTGATAGGGAAAAACAAGAAATGATACCGTACTTTAGTTCAAAATTCGGTCCATTTATCACGAATACGATTATGAGGAATACTATTGGACAGAAGGAATCTTCGTTTAATTTCAGGAAGGTAATGGATAGTCAGAGCATTCTCATGGTAAAACTATCAAAAGGTACAATTGGTGACCTAAACACACAGCTCCTCGGTCTTGTTATGGTTGCCAAAATTCAAATGGCAGCCATGAGTAGAAATGACATGCCAGAAGATCAAAGAAAAGACTTCTATCTATATGTAGATGAGTTCCAGAATTTTGCAACAGATAGTTTCTGTTCCATTCTATCCGAAGCACGAAAATACCACCTTTGCTTGATAATGGCGCATCAATACATAAATCAGCTGGTTGTATCCAAAACCGGAAGTACTAATACGCAGATAAGAGACGCCGTTTTTGGTAACGTAGGTAGCATGGCATCCTTTAAAGTAGGTGCTGACGATGCAGAATACCTTGCAAAGGAGTACTCGCCAGTATTAACAGAACAAGATGTGATAAATGTGGCAAATTACAAGATGTACATGAAACTAAACATAAACAATGCTACTTCAAGACCTTTTTCGGTCTCAACAATTTGGGATACAGCAAAACAAAGTCACAAGGTTGCTAAACTAATAAAGGATTACTCCAGATTGAAACACGGACGAAAAAAATCATTTGTAGAACAAGAAATCATAACCAGAATTGGTATCGGCACAGATTCAGGGCCAGCAAAGCTGGAAGCATCTCAGGGACCAAACGCAGCTGGGCCTGCAGGCCCGCCAGGAGGCGACATGGCTGCAATGCTTGGAGGTGCAATGCCACCAGGGGCAGCCGTGCCCCCAACACCAGGAGCTACCCCACCTGCTGCACCTACAGCCACAAAGATAGCTGAGCCTAAAGCGCCAAGCGCACCCCAACCCACACAAACACCGACTGAACCAGTAAAAGCACAACCCAAACCGGTTAGCTCTCCAGCCGACCCCGTAAATCCTCCGCCCGAACCTGCTAAACCATCCCCAAAAGTGGTTACAACCTCTGTCACACCAGTTGAACCAAAAGTTCCATTACAGGAGAAAAAAAAGTAGTAACCAGGGTAGAAATACGCTCGTAGTAATTATTGACAGATTCTTCTTATATGATAGAATTGTACGCTGGCATTCTTGTGCCTATTGATCCTTAAAATCAAGTAAAGAGTGATCTGTTTCCACCATGGTATTAAGGCCCTGCCTAAGGAGCCAGTATCTCGGAGATGGATCCTCTCTTTACTTACATGGGTATAAGTATCTCGCAAAGCGAGATGCTTACAATTGCTAAAACAACCAATCAGTGGACCCCAAAAGGGAGAATACATAGAATTCTTCTTCCTGGAGTCCACTGATTGACGCCATATCGGTAGTCAGCTGGGGACAATCGGGGAGGCGTGCGCAACCTCTCCGATCTTCACACTTCCGGGCGATTCCCCGGAGGGAGGTGACCATGAACGCGCGACTTTCTTTGTTCGTGGCGGCCCTCATGGGGTTCGCCGTCCTCTTCATCAACCCCAGCCCTGCGTCAGCGAAGACGCGGAAGGCGGTCAAGGTCTGCAAGGGGGCCACCGTCATCCCGTACCTCAGCGACACGGGTGACAACGCGATGTACGGCTTCACGTCGCTGGCGCGGGACTACAGCGGCTTCCCGGGCTCGCTCAAGGGGGCCATCGCCAAGTGGAACAAGGCCTGCGACCCCGCACGCAAGCGGTTCCGCAAGTACCACAAGGCGGAGGTCATCTACGCCATCGCGTCCCACGACGACTACGACGGCTACTTCATCAGGAAGCGAGAGCTCTGGGAGCGCTCCATCAAGATGAACGGCTCCGTGGCAGTCAAGGACAGCGATGGCAACTTCGTCTGGGAGAAGAAGAAGCTCTCCGAGGCGGACGTGGGCGAGATCATGCGGAAGGGGCTGGACGAGTACACGTACGGCGACATGCTCGCGGGAGACCGCGACGGCCTGCCCCACGGACGCAAGAGCACGCTCTCGCGCTTCGCCCGCGCGGCGCGGAAGGCCAGCGGCTACAAGGTCAAGCGGCGCAAGCCCAAGACCGACGCCAAGGCCAAGACGCGCACGCGCAAGCCCAGGGCCACCGCCAAGGCCGAGCCCGCGCCGCCCAAGCCCACCGTGGTGGCCGACGCCAAGCCCATCGGCTGCACCGTCCCCACCTGCCCCGACCCCCGCACGGGGGGCGGCATCGGGGGCGGCGGCGGGCCGATCCACCGGGTCCCCGCGAACCCGGAGAGCGGCGAGCTGCCCTAGCCCCATTCTGGGGCAAGCGACCGCCGGAGCGCATACTCCGGCACACACCAACCCATGTTGAGAGGAAGGGCCCGCCCGGCAACACCGAGCGGGTCCTTTCACGTATCTAAGCCTGAAGACATTGACAAATACGAGATTATTGTGTAGAATTCCATGCTAATCTTGGACTCATTCCAAGGTTATCGCGATCCTTAAAAACCATTTAAGGCAAGTCAACTTTCTTCTCTTTAAAAGTGGTGTTCTTCCATTTTCAATGTGTGAACATCCATAAAGAAAAGAAATATTGACTTGTCACATACTACAATCGTCCTGGTGCATTCCGTGCAACTTAACCCATAAATTGCAGGGAAAGCACCGGGACCCCCTCGGTGTGCAACAAAGACTCGTGGACAAGCGCTCCCACGATGTCTCTAGCCATCCCCAAACGGGGAGGGAGGTGCTACATGAAGCGCATCACCATGATGACCGCACTCCTGCTCCTCGCGGGCGGATGTGCGGCAACCCTGACCGGTGTCCAGAAGACGGAGGCCGATCTCAAGGCCGCCGAGGCGGACAAGCAGCGCCACGACCTGGCCATGACCGAGGCCAAGCGGCTCGCAGAGGAGGCCAAGCGGAGGGCCGAGACGACCCGCAAGGCCCACGGCCGCGCCATCTACGACGACGCGGGACAGAAGATCACCCTCGCAGAGTCGCTGACCGGCAAGGCAGAGCAGCAGCGCCGCAAGGCCTGCACCTTCGACCCGTCGCTCTGCACGCAGGCGCCGCCCGCCAACACCTCGTCCGGTGCGCAGGCCAACCCCGACCTCCGGCCCGGGTACGACTTCTACGACGTCAAGATCCAGGAGTTCGCACTCAGCCAGATGTGGGGGATCAGCCCCAGGCCCGTCGGCTGGCGCATCCAGGTGGACGCGGACGTGGGCAAGGTCAGCCTCACGATCCACGGCGCGGAGAAGGTCGTCCTGCAGAAGCCCAACCCCTGGGCGCCCGGCTGCTACCGGTTCACCAACACCAACGTCGGGCCGTGCCCCGCCAACCCGACCCCGTAGCAGTGGGGTTTGCACGTAGTATGTGCAAGTTAACGCCCCGGGACCAACGATCCAAAAGATCGCCCGGGGCTTTGACTTATACGAAATATTTCCGATCCAAGTGTGCGATCAGGATTCCATCCTGTCGCACATGGTGTCAGGGGGGAGATTTGAACTCCCGACCTCCGGGTTATGAATCCGACGCTCTCACCAACTGAGCTACCCTGCCAATTTGGTTGCGGGGGGGGGATTCGAACCCCCGACCTCCGGGATATGAGCCCGACGAGCTGCCACTGCTCTACCCCGCG
>CAZCLD010000039.1:0-12787 GCA_964499425.1 uncultured Candidatus Peribacteria bacterium
ATTGAGCACGGCC
The DNA here is from genome assembly GCA_964499425.1 of uncultured Candidatus Peribacteria bacterium. Classification (GTDB taxonomy): domain Bacteria; phylum Patescibacteriota; class Gracilibacteria; order UBA1369; family LOWO2-01-FULL-3; genus JAQBYK01. The sequence continues at coordinate 14 of CAZCLD010000039.1, forward strand.
CAACCACAATAATTTTGCGAGTGTCTTTTCCATCCAAAACATCAGAAATAATTTTTCTAGAATTAATGACAGTTTCTGCTGCCATTTTAGTGGTAGGCACTTCTTTCATCACTTCCTCGGGGGAAGCAATGCTATCAAAGGACTCAATTTTGAGATTATATAGTTTTGACATTGTAAGCAGCATAACAAAAGCTAGGCCCTAGGAGAAGCCTTATATGGCGTCACAAGTCGGCGGCACTTATATACGTTCCCAGAGTTCCTCAAAAATCACTCGATTAGACTGGGCAAGGGTTGGATTGCGGATTTCAGTGGCAGAAACCTGGCTCTCACCGTAAGAAATCATGTAGATCCTCTCTTTACCTATGATTGTGTCAGAAAAGAATCCGGCTCCCCTTGGCAGAATCTTTATCTGGTGCTTTTCAGATTCAAAACGCTTTTTGTAGTCCTCCCCACATGGGCTATTGACCAGCAATTCTTTGACATTCCTCCCTTTCTCTCCGACTTTTTTCGCTACACCTTCATAATATATTGGCATAATCTTGCTCACCACCGCTGGATTAAAATAAGCACAAAAACTCTTCTCCTTCAGGACTTCTTCGTACATTTTCATGACGGCCTGCTTCCCTTCAAAAAACCTTACGACAGGAGTAATGCTCAGTTTATTCTCGATTCTTTCCAGTTTTGGCAAATTTTCTTTAAGAATGTCTAGGCTCTGCTTGATTTGACGTTCCTTAACGAGGAATATATCCGGAAGCTCCTTAACAGGTATAGATTTCACATACCTCATCCCAGATTGTTCAAATTCCTCAACTAACCCAAAATTACGAAGGCGATTGATAATTACATACATAGAGGACCTGGGTACCCCTACATGTTTGGCAATCACACTGACTGGCTGAGCGCCTAGCTCAAGTATTTTTGTCCATGCTTTGGCTTCTTTCCCGTCGAGACCTATCGATTTGAATAGCATGTCCATAGCTGTTGTCGTAAATTGTTGACAGATAAATTGTAGCACAATAACAGGTTAGAATCAATCACGCATGAGGGCGGACTGCCGCCAGGACTTGACAGGCAGGCCAAAAGCTTCTATGATAGGTGCTTATTTAATTAACCCAATCAATCATGGGTGTAGACAGACCATCACATGGAGACGACGAACAGTCAGAAGCCACAGAAGCGGAGCCAACATCGCTCATAGACCGCTTCGTAAAATTAGTTGAAACACAAGGCGAAGTTACAGGATCGGTAAATGTCCCGTACGTATATCCTGATACAAGGGTACCTTGCCGTTACAGCGTGACCATGGAAGGACACATAATGGTTATGCAACTAAGCATTGACAGTCCTCTCAAAGCTGGGGAAACCGAAAGAATCGAAGTCCAAAGAACTGGAGCAATGGGTAGTTATACAACCCATGAACCCGCAGAAATAGGAAAAAGAGTAATTGTTGTAGTATACGATGCCCTAGGTTACAAAGCCGGTGTGGATTACTAAAAGGGGCGTGTTTCATCAAACACGGTTGACTTGGCTCAGCAAACATTGTACTATCAGTCCTATTTTCACACACCCATGCCAAGAGTCACGCCACGACAATCAATGATGTTTATCGGCCCATCTGAAGTAGACGAGACAGAAGTCCGCCCATTTGGGACCTTTACAACTCATCCCAGCCTCACACATTCCAAGGATTTAAGCGATGTCTTAATAGTCCAACCCGGACTCCCCGGAACTTGGATAAAACACGCACAAGATAAGACTCAAGCGCTTCTCCAAGAAAGGGAGGACGTAGCCGTAGCGATGCCTTTCCCTGAAGGCACTCGTCTTGAAGGGCCAATACTCTCAATGGGACCTACAGACGCCGAATTGCTTGAGCAAACAAGTCCACAACATTTTCAAAGACCGTTTTCTTTAGATAAATATGCTCGATTATTATTCGCAACTTATAAGGCCCTAAGGGATAATTTCGACCCAGAATGCAAAGTCCATCTTGCTGGCCAATCGTATGGTGCAGCGGCCCTTCTATATGCTCTCAGAAAATGCTTGGACGAAGGCATCCATTTGCCAGCTTCTGCACATTTCTTGGCTCCATTCGTTAAAATTGCGACAGACACAGATGATCCATCAATGTGCTTGAGCATAATTCATGCTGGAGTTTCTGAGATTGTTGATACTTCTTCGGAGCGACAGATAGCGGAATTAAGAGCTCTTTTAGAATCTCTAGGCGCTCATTTCAATCTTAATCATGCGGACCCAGTACAAGCTCACGCTGAAACTTTTGGTCGCAGGTTCATGCTCGGCATTGGGGATCTTTCAAGAGTGGTGGAACAAGGATGTAGAGTCAGTGTGGTCAGGGGTGCACGTGATCCGTATATCGGACCCGAACACAGCAACCTAATTGCACGGCGCGTCCAAAGTGCACGCGGCGAAATAACCACGGTCCTAGATGGTGACACTCACAACCTAGAGTCTCTTAGATTTAGAGATTTAATCTAAGCATCATTAACCAGGTCTTCCTTCTGCTCTTTACGCAGTTTTTTCATAGCGGCCTCTCTCTTCATAGCCTCGCTACGATTTTGAAATTCCTCGAAATACACAATTGTGACCGGCTTTCTAGGCTTCGTGTATCGAGCCCCACGACCTTCGTTGTGAGCCAACTCGCGCTTTTCCAAATCATTCGTATACCCAGCATACAAACTCCCATCACTACACCTAGCTAAATACGCAAAGTATTTTGACATGCTCAGAGAATAACAAAATCTTGTCCTATTCCATCATAGAAAAGATAGTCCCTTCAAAAGGCCCATACCACGTGGTGATATTAGGACATTCAGACTCCTTGATTTTCCCTGTTAGAAGGTCTCCATAGCAGTCATCTGGTCCAACAACTTTAAGATAGAAAATATAATCAATGTCCATTTGAGCGTCTTCAATATCATCGGCAATGTAAACACCAATAGGTCCAACAGTCACGCCGTCTGGGGAAACATCCGCGGGTGGACCATCTAAAGTATAAGAAAACGCCTCATATCCCTTGGGCTCATCAACAGCATAGCTGCCACCTTCATCATTTAAAACTGTCATTACGTACTCGCTAACAGTTTCGAAATGAACGTCAACGGGAGTTACTTTAGAACTAGAACAACCAAAAACCAGTAGAATAGAAAGAATAGACATTGTTGATAGAAAATATTTCATCACTTTAAGGTTAAGAAATTGAACTGAACATATCAAATGCTCAGCAAAAACACAATTTACTACGCAGCACAAACAACAGCTTTTCAAGCACTATTATATGGCGGAACGGACGGGACTCGAACCCGCGACCTCCTGCGTGACAGGCAGGCGTTCTAACCAGCTGAACTACCGCTCCACATTATTAATTGCCGCTCAAAAATAGTATAATTCCTTTCCAAAAACAAGCACTTTTCTCTACACTACCCCCATGCGCATAGGAATAGACTGTCGTCTCTTCAGTTCGAACTTTACAGGCATTGGCCGCTACACCCACGAACTAGTCGACAACATCATCGAGCTCAACCGAAAACTAAAAGAACCTCACCAACTGGTGCTCTTCTTCAACAATCCCGAATATCACAATTTCAAAACGATAGCACCCATAAAAAAGGTCCTCGTAAACGCCAAACATTATTCATTGAAAGAACAAACTCGCTTCCTTCGCATTCTCAACAAAGAAAAGCTCGACCATGTCCATTTTCCACACTTCAATGTCCCAATCCTATATCGACGCCCATATACCGTAACAATCCACGACCTCACCCTTTCCCTTTTCCCAGGCCGCAAAATGACCAAATGGTATCATCGACTCGCATATTATTTCACGATCAAAAACGCTACCAAAAGAGCAAAGAAGATAATTTCAGTATCCAAAAACACTAAAGAAGACATCATCAAATACCTCAAAAGAGACCCTGGTAAAATAGAAGTCATCTACCATGGCATAAACTCCAACTTCAAACTCATAGAGGACGCGCACAAGCTTGATAAAACCCTCCATAAATATCATATCAAAAAACAATTCCTTCTATACGCAGGCGTTTGGCGCAATCATAAAAATCTTCCTGGCTTAATCCGTGCATTCAAAATGCTGAAAGAAAAAAACATCGATCTACAACTTGTAATCACTGGCAAATCCGACCCCAATTATCCAGAAGTCAAAAACACAGTCAAAAAACTCGATCTCAAGAACGAAGTGATCTTTCCAGGCTTAGTAGAAGAAAAAGAATTAATCCATCTTTATAACGCAGCATTCATATTCGTTTTTCCATCCCTATATGAAGGTTTTGGCTTGCCTCCCCTGGAATCAATGCGCTGCGGCACGCCAGTCGTAGCTTCCAACACTTCCTCTGTCCCCGAGGTTTGTGGCGAAGACAACGCACTCTTCTTTGATCCACATAACACAGAAGACATTGCCGAAAAAATCGAAACGCTCTATAAAGATGCTGACTTACAAGCGGAATTAATTGAAAGAGGAATACAACACACTGCAACATTCACTTGGGAAAAAATGGCAAAGAAAACTTTTGACGTAATATGTTCGAACCATTCCAACAATTCGTAAAAAAGGCCGCCAGTCATTACGGCATCTCAAAAGAAGTCCAAGCTGCAACAATTTGTCAGCAATTTCGCGCACTCATGCCTGAGCTTTTCAAGGATAGAAAAGCGGCAATGGATCACATAAAACCAGGGTATTTCAAGGATGGCACACTGGTCATTGAGGTAGAAAACCCAGCATGGTCACAGGAAGTTATCATAAGGAAGAGCAAAATAATCGAAGAAATGAACAAAATAGCAGGCGAAAATTTCGTCAAATTTGTTCGCACCCAATTGAAGGAATCAGACCCCCAAATTTCTGCTTGACTTTAAACAGGCGATAACTACAATAAAGCCCGCAATCTATCCGTTTAAGAAAGACACTTGTTAAAGATCAGACTCAGTCGAACAGGCAAGAAAAGACAGCCAAGCTTCCGCGTCGTTGTCCAAGAACATACTTCCCCTATTAAAGGGAAGTTTATTGAGAACATTGGCAACTACCTGCCGGCTACAAAAGAAAAAGCTTTCACCATCGACACAGAAAGAGTAAAATATTGGCTTTCTGTAGGTGCTCGCCCAAGCGATACAGTGGCAGTTTTGTTAAAGAAAAACGGCATCGAAGGAATGGAGGAATTTATTGCCCCTCGCGATAAGCAGAAAAAGAAGAAGAAGCAAGAAGAATCAAAAGAAGAAGCGCCAAAGACTGAGGACAGTGCCGAAGACGCCAAGAAAGAAGAACCAAAGACTGAAGACAGTGTCGAAGCACCAGCGGAGGCACCTGGATCGGAAACGTCAGAGAGCAAAGAAGAAACCACGGATAGTGCTGAAGACGCCAAGCAAGAAGAACCAAAGACCGAAGACAGTGCCGAAGCGCCAGCGGAGGCACCTGGATCGGCAGAAGCAGAAGCAGAAGCAAAGGATAGCAAGGGTGAAGCCGCACCAGCGCCTGAAGCGGAGCCACCGAAAGAAGATGCCAAGAAAGAGCCACCAAAAACTGAAGAATAAGCTTTATATCTAAATCTCTAACCCCCCGAGACATGACTGATGAAGCAACTACAACTGACGAAACGCTTGACCGCGGTTTTGTAGAATATGTGGTCAAACAAATTGTCGAAAATCCAGATGACGTTTCTGTTGAAAGAGAGGTAGACGAAATGGGAGTACTTCTTACTCTAAAAGTGAACAAAGATGACATGGGTAAAATCATTGGCAAAAGCGGACAAACAGCTAAAGCCCTTCGCATTTTACTTCGCATAATTGGATCCAAGAATAATGCACGTGTCAACTTAAAGATAGTTGAACCTGGAGACGAAGAGGTTTAATATAGAAACACAGTATTATTTAGCTTAAGCACCCTATGGCAAGTATAGGAGATAGTGGCGGAAGCCAGTCAATCGTGGACGCCGCTGAAAACTATGAGATATTAGAGATAATCAATCGCGGTTTAGCATATGCCATAATCATAGCCGGATTGCTTTCTGTAATATTCATCTTTGTGGGTGGTATATCTTTCATTCTTTCAGGAGGACAAGAGGAGAAAATCAAGTCAGCTGTTTCCACAATCCGCTACGCCATCATCGGTCTTATCGTAACTATCCTGGCAACGGTCATCATAGGAACAGTCGGAAAAGCAATGGGTCTAAACATAATTGAATACATAAACTTCGGTGATATCATAGATACAATCACCAATATTACTTCACAGACAGAAGGGACACCTAGCCTAGACTAAGACAGATTCCAAACCAGTTCTAACAATATTATTCCAATCGTAAGGGAATTTGAAGGTTTCTATAGCCCTTACAAGTGCGGCAAACATACACCAGTGATCGACTTTCCGATAAATAAAGCTGTTACCACTTTCTCTGTTCGGATTATAATCGGAGATCTCACGTCTAGAAGGTGAAATAGGGATAGTCCCATTCAAAAGCATCTCCTCTACATCACTAAACTTAAACCCCAAAGCCATATCAGCAGCTTGCATAAGATGCTTCCTATTTGCGCGACTGTATGGAAGGACAATAGTATTAGGAGAATAAAAAGTGTCCAGATTGTTGTCAGTAAGCACTGCAACCTGGACATTTATATTAGAAGCTCCTTCAAGGATCTGCTTCAAACGCGTTTTATCCTTCAGGGACAATTCTTTATCCAGCACAACGCCAAGAAGGGGTTTTTTAGCAGAGAAAGAAAATCTATCCGCAAACATCTTTTTTGCTTCTTTCTTTTGTTTTATGAAATTATCTACAGAACTAATCGCCATAATTTTTATTTTTGTAATCTTACAATTATAGCTTATAATCAGCCCAAAGTCGACCCCCTAACTGTTGACAGATATGGGTAATACAGGAAAGTTTATACTGATAGATGGCAATGCAATAATCCACCGGGCCTTCCATGCTCTGCCCCCTTTTAAGACTTCTCAGGGCGAGCAAGTAAACGCTGTATATGGCTTTGCGTCGATCCTTCTAACCATTCTAAATAGAGAGGAACCAGACTATATTGCAGTGGCCTTCGACCTCAAAGGGCCAACTTTTCGACACGAACAATACAAAGAATACAAAGCTACTCGCACAAAAGCTCCAGATGAGCTCTACGCTCAGATTCCACGCATCAAAGAACTGGTAGAAGCATTCCAGATCCCTCGTTTTGAGAGGCAAGGATTTGAAGCAGATGATGTCATTGGGACACTCGCCAAAAAGGCAGAAAAAGAAGGTATATCGACTTACATAGTTACCGGGGACTTAGACGCTCTACAACTGGTAACAGAGAAGACAAAGGTGCTGGCATTAACCCAGAAATTTTCAGAGCCAGTGGTTTATGACATTTCAAAAGTTATGGGCCGATATGGCCTAAGGCCAAACCAAATCATCGACATGAAAGGCCTGCAGGGAGATAGCTCAGACAACATCAAAGGAGTCGCTGGGGTAGGAGAAAAAACAACCAAAACTCTCCTGCAAAAATACGGAAGCATCGAGAATATCTACGAAAATATAGATGAAATAGAAGGGGGCACTCACAACAAACTTGTAAACGACAAAGAAAGCGCATTCTTAAGTAAGAAATTGGCCACAATAATCACAGACATGGACATAGATTTAGACCTCAAGGCTTGCAAGACTCACGAATACGACGAAGAAGCGCTGCATAAAATTTTCGAAGAACTCCAATTTACCTCACTAATAAAGCGTCTAAACGCCTTCCACAAACGCGCAATTGACAAAAGAGCACGAGATCAACAGGCAACGCTCTTTTAAACCTTGACTTCATTGCCAAACCCTGCCAAAATCCCCTTCCTATGGCTATTGGAAGAGGAAAATTAGGGGTGGTTGGGTTAGCAGCGTTTGCATTTTTAGCGATAAGCCAACCAGGTTGTAAAAAGGACAAACCAGAAGACGATAGAACCGGTAAGCCCGACGTCCTCAAGGTGGTTAAAGATGAATTACAACGCCGTGTAGATCAAGCAGCGAAGCTGGATACTACCGCTGATGGCAAGGTTGATTTCCCCAAATTGCCAACCCTGAAGGAGAAAAATGAAGCATTCCTTTCGGATTTAGCAAAAAGAGACCCCCAGGGGCACGCACATTTTTTATTTAGATTAAAAGAAATATTAAAGATTCGACGCAAACCTCAGAACGAGGACGATGTGGCCACCGATCTTGATGTTCTCGACTTGGAGGCACTCTTCAAAATGCTAGAACTTCGCGATTCAACAGTCGGTCCAGACGGAGTTGTAAAATTCCCCTCAAAAGAAGCAGAGCAACGTACATCTCTCGCGGAGCTTACTCCAGATGAAGAGATGCATATAAAACTCACCAAGGAAACTCAGAGGAAAATGGGTATCAGAGCAGAGGAGCCAGTTAAGGTATTCAGGGTAGAAAAAGACACGCCAGTTACACATAGAGGAAAGACGGTCCTCGCAAAAGCTGGAACCTTTGTTGTCAAAGTAAGAATGGCTCCCCCAGCAGACGCCCCAAAGGGAACAAAACCAACACTTGAGGCGAGACGAGTACTAATTTACGACGGAGATCAACTTATTGATAGTCTCAGCAAGGATTTCGCAGAAACACCCGACAAAGCTCCAAAAGCCCCTGAGGCATATGAGAAATTCCTCAAGCTCAAAATGCCAGATTTCTCACTAAATAATGGACGAGATTTGTTTAAGAAGAATCGCACACGCTATGAAGAGATCTGCAGGGCTGAATTTCCAGAGCTATTAAAGCCTAATGGGATGCCATTTGATAAACACATTGTCTACTATTTCCAGTGGGCACAGGCAAACAGAATCCCCATAAACGAAGATACAATGAGGGATTTCTTTGAGAGTCTTCTCAATCGCAGAAAGAGGGTTCAACCCGAGGGCAAGCCCCAAGAAGAACCAGAAAAGGAAGAACCTCCAAAAACCGAAGCTGACAAAATAGTTGATCAAGCTGATGATTCCATGCAAGGAAAACCTGATCAAGACGAAAACATCTTAAGCTACGAAGACCAGCAGCGTAGAAAAGCAGGAGAAGCCGCAGAGTATTCTCTTAGAAATCACGGCCCACTCTTCGCAATTATCCGACAAGCCGGATCATTCTTCGATCCATACACATACAATCGATTAATGAACAATTACACAACGCGTGTAGGTACCACTGTAGTTGGAAAGAGAGAATATTTGGTATTAAGCGACTTAGGAAATGATCTCAAAAGCCCAGACTTACCAAACGACATAAGAAGAGCTGCAAAACCATCGTCATTTGTAGAAAGAATTAATCGTACAACTACTTATAATCGATCAAGTGATAGAGCTCTAAAACAAGCCTTAGCCTTTTCTGCTCAAAACATCGAATCAAGAGAGGTAAATCCCAACGATTTCGAGGTTCACTATGGCGACGATGGCTCGGTAAATGGGATATTACTTAAGGGGAAATTGTACGATCCAAAAACTTTCATTGCTCCCCCGTCAACACTTGGAAATCCTCCAAATAACACAGTAAGAATAAGCTTTGGTGGGATAAATCGAACTATCGATCTCCAGGATTATTTTGATCGTTACAGAAGGTTGGAAGCGGAGAGAAGAGGGCAATCTCAAGTAGTAATGTTTTTCAATACCAGAAACAATCGTACAGAACAAATGAGGGATCCTAATTGGTTTACCGAGTCAGGAGATTCTTTTTACAGAAGCATCGCTGAAGAAATAACCAGAGGGGTGGGCAGTCCCACCGCAAAACTGTTAAGAATTGGCCATTGGTTGCAGCACAATTTAGATTACTTAAAGGAAATATCAGAAAGAAATAAGCTCACAATGGGAACTTTCATGGATCGTGGTGGAGATTGTGAGGATAGTTATGCGGCATACAAAACTCTGGCCAATTCTCTTGGACTAGGACACATGGTCGGTGGTGTTTTATTCGAAGGTCACGTAGCTACTATGATCAATGGTCGACATGGTCGTACTACTTACGACATAAATGGTGAAATCTGGACTATCGTTGAAACAGCAACAGGTGAAGGTCGCGGAGTCAAACCAGGAGAAACACCCAACCGAAATCCAAGGGCATTTATTCTTCCTAACGGCGAGATCGTTAAGGCCACGGGATCAGATTTCATACCTCTAAAAACTGTAGCTGAAAGCTCTTTGGATCAGCAATTAGTTTTGAATTTTGACGAAGACCGAGAAGCATTATTGAAATGGATACAAGATCCAAAAAATCAGCCTAAAAAAGAGAATTTTAGAGAGGATTCAAATATAGCCGATGAAGCAAAACTACACGGAGACATCCTCATAAAAAGTTATAGTAACATAGCCAAAACTGGGAAAATGGCAGTTTCAGTATCTACTCGATACGGCGAAGCCATGGGTAAAATAGCAGATTTATTACAGAAATGGGCGGATTTTCAGCAGGCTCAAGCCGAAAAAGAAAGAGCAGCTCAGGTAGCAGGAGAGCCAAAACTGGTTGGTGAAGCTGGCAAGAGATACCTAAAAGCACGCCGACACTTCTACGAAAACGTTGAATCCACCCACAAAAGACTTATGGCAATTATGAAAAGTTGCGTAGGGAAAGAGAGTGATTCAGTAGCTATATCTGACTGCCACAGCAGAATGGTAGATGTAATAAATGGTTCCAATGTAGTTATAGACTTTGGTGAAATGAAAGAAGAATATCATGGAACTCTAAAACACGCAGATGGGGGGGTGGGTGGAAAAGTTGAAAAAGATCTTGAACAGACAGTTAAGATTTTAAACGAGCTTATCTATGGACCATACAATGCGATTAAAGGTGTTTTGAGGCAGCATCAAAGATAGGGTTTTGCGCCAGAGATGGCCGAGCCTGCCCGAACAAAAAATATGAACACGCTTTCAAGAAAATCATGCGAAATAACAAATTCAATTGTAAACAAAATTAAATTCCATTAGTATCCGTACGTATTATGGCTAAGTCAAAAATCGTTGCCAGTGTAGACATTGGTAGCTCAAAAATTAGAACAGTAGTCGGTATCCAAGAAGACGGAAGTCCGGTACCAAACATCATTGGTGTGGGTATCGCTCCTTCAACAGGTCTGCGCAAAGGTGCCGTTATCGACGTAGAAGAAACAATAAACAGTATTTCAGCTTCATTAGAAGACGCTGAGAGAATGGCTGGAGAACCGATTAATCATGTGTTCCTTGGAGTGGGAGGAAATCACATCGAATCCATCAACTCAAAGGGTGTTATAGCAGTTTCACAAGCCGAAAACGAAATATCTGAGGACGATGTTGATCGCGTACTTGAAGCTGCACAGGCTGTCACAATTCCGAGTAATCGACGCATCCTGCGCATTATCCCTAAGACCTTTACAGTCGATGAGCAAAAAGGCATCAAGTATCCAGTGGGTATGACAGGCATCCGACTTGAAGTAGAAACACATATAGTCACAGGATTTGAACCTGTCATTAAAAATCTCGAAAAATGTGTACTCCAATCCGGTGTTGACGTTGACGATATTATCCCGGCATGCCTTGCTTCAGCCGAAGCAGTCTTATCCAAACGCCAAAAAGAATTGGGCGTAGTAGTAGTGGATATTGGCTGCGGAGGTACTTCTATAAGCGTTTTTGAGGACGGAGCTACGCTCCACACAGCAGTTATACCAGTAGGAGGTGAAAATGTAACAAACGACGTCGCTATAGGCATGAAAACGTCTATAGACACAGCCGAAAAAGTCAAAATCGAATACGGCACTACTATCCCCGAAGAAGTGAATGACAGAGAAACAATAGATCTATCACTGATAAGCAAAATTGATACTCACCACGTATCAAAGAAACAAGTTGTAGAAATAATCCAAGCGCGATACCACGAGATATTCGTTCTTGTAAAAGACGAATTAGCAAAGATACATCGCGATGAAATGCTCCCAGCGGGAATCATTCTCACAGGAGCAGGAGCAAAAATGTCAGGAGTAATCGATTTGGCACGAGAAACACTTAATTTACCGGCCCAAATAGGATTTCCCACTAATTATGATGGTGTTGTCGACAAAATTGACGACCCAGCCTACGCTACGGTAATTGGACTTTTATTATGGGGGTCAAGGTTTGAAGGTCGGCATCACTCAGGCCTAAAAGGCCTTAACATAAAAAAAGGATTGTCCAGCCTTACTAAGTGGTTTAAGAACTTGGTTCCATAGCAGCCACCTTTCATGTTGACAATCTGTCAAGGGGCAGGTAATAATTGCACCCCAGTCCACATAACCACTTAACCATGAGCACTCAAGAAGATAATCAAGAACTTAAAAATCTCTTTTCCTCTCAAGGCGAAACTCCACCAGTAAAAAAAGTAAGACCTAAAACTTTGGAAGTAACCCCAGAGATAACTCCGGTTGCAAATATCAAAGTACTTGGTGTCGGAGGAGGCGGAGGAAACGCTGCTAACCGCATGATCAAGGCGGGGCTAAAAGGCATAGAATTCATCGCCATAAATACTGACGCACAGGCGCTATATCATTCAGAGGCACCAACGAAAATCAATATCGGTAAAGCCACAACTCGTGGCCTTGGAGCTGGTTCAAATCCTGATCTTGGTCGCCAGGCTGCCGAGGAGAGTATTGACGAGGTTAAAGACGCCATCGAGGGTAGCGATATGATTTTTATAACTTGTGGTCTTGGTGGAGGAACGGGCACTGGTGGTGCGCCAGTTATAGCTAACGTAGCAAAAGAAATGGGGATTTTGACCGTTGCAGTAGTTACTCGACCATTTTCAT
>CAZCLD010000040.1:0-12350 GCA_964499425.1 uncultured Candidatus Peribacteria bacterium
TGTAGTGTTTATTGGCTTCATCATGGGCTTTATACGCTCTTCCCCTGGATTTGTCAAGCTTTTGATTTAGAGGGTAGGTGGTGTTGTGGGGAGGGATTTTTTTGGAGGATCTAATTCTCCAGTTTCTATAGAATCGTATCTTTGAAAGAGTGGAACCATTATTTTGAAAAGAGCCTGGCTGAGTTTTTGGTGCCAGGGACGTCCATTAAATGGTAGTTGTTCTAGCTCGGTTTCTAGTACTTGTTCTTCAGGAGGGAGCTTTGAATTGGCATGTTTAAGTACTTCAATAAGACTGGCAGTGAGTAGGTGATGCAGGTTTCTAGTGATGAATTTAAATTTCCCCTCCGGTCTTAGGTCGTGCATGCCTGTGTCTACAAGAAGTAGTTCTCCGTCTTCATCCTGTATTAGATTACGTATTTGTCCTTTTACACCTTTGGCTAGTTTTGCCACTGGAGGCAATACTCTTGCTATTTGAAGTAAAGCGCTTTGGTATAATCCCCTTAAGACATCTACTACTACTGCTCCACCGTAAAGATCGAGTCCAAGCTTGTGAGCGTGGAATATTTTGTCGGCATTTTCTATGTGTATGGACAGGGCCTCTATTAACTCTGGACCCATGGTTGGATCAATCAAGTCTCTGTAGCGAATTTTTTGATGGTCCAGGTCTTCGATATGCGGAGTTTCTGTTGCTACGTTTATTAGTTTTGTCTTTCCTTTTACTGATATTGAGGCTTCTTCGTGAACGTTGGTTCTAATATGCTTAATTTCTGTGCTTCCCAGGATTCTTAGGCATTTTCTTATGTACTCTGCACTCTGTGTTTGCCAAATACGTCCGAACCAATTGGGAATTTTTATCACTGTTGGTGGATCATCGCCATTGTCCCTTAGATAGCAGTTGCTTTCTGCACCACTGCCAAGTTTTTCTCCTACCTCTATGTCTGTCATGTATGTATCTCCTTCCATTGGTGGCTTAACTTAATGGAAAATTGTTGTTCATGTCAATGTTATGATATAAATGGCTTATGAGGAAAAATATTTTGGGTGAGGCAAATAAAGATTTAGAAAAATGGCTCAGAGAAAATATTGACTGGAAGCTACTTGTTATTTATGGGATTTTGATCATTATTTGGGCTGTGTATTTTGCCGTCAAATATTTGATAAATTTTGATGATTATTCTGAGGAACAATTGATGATAGAATCCTATACTTTCATACCTCCTCTTGCTGGGATTGTTTTTGGGGTTTTGACTATTTGGAGCCATAAGTCTTTGATAATTGCTGTAATTGGAGGGGTTTTGACTTGGTTGTTGATGCCGTACTTTTTCGAATGGATTTGGCCGATGCTGTAGTGAGTGTTTGAAAATTCTGTTACATTGTTCTTGATGGTTTTAATGGAATCGATACAACTAGAAATGGGGGAGCCCGCTGCTGATTTTTCTCTCAAGGGTATAGATGATCAAACCTATAGTTTGAAAAGTTTCTCTGCTGCGAAGGTTTTGGTGCTTGTGTTTATGTGTAATCACTGTCCTTACGTGCAGGCGATTTGGGATCGGCTGGTTGCACTGCAGGAGCGATTTGAGAATGAAGGGGTTCGATTTGTTGGTATTAATGCCAATATTAATCCAGATTATCCTGAGGATAGTTTTGAGAATATGAAAAAGTATGCGAAGCAATATGAGATGAATTTTCCTTATTTGGCGGATGAAACTCAGGAGATGGCTCGAAAATATAAAGCTCAATGTACGCCTGATATTTACGTTTTTGATCGTGATCGTAAGTTAGCTTATCATGGGCGAGTAGATGATAATTGGCAGGAGTCTGATCAAGTTACAAAAGAAGATTTGGCTGATGCTCTTAGTGCTTTGGTTAAAGGTGAAAAACCTTCTGAAGATCAAACACCTTCTATGGGTTGTTCTATTAAGTGGAAGAATTAGATTACCGGGCAGAGTACAGATATTCCTTCTATCAATTCGCAATTGCCGGTTTTATTGAACTCAGTTAACTCTCTGTCTTTTGATAATTCGAAAACTTTCCAGATTTTCTCTTCTCCTTCTTCTGGGTAAAAAATTGCTGCTAATCCATTTTGATCGTGGATTTCTACCTTTGCGTTTGAGCTTGCAAAGCTGTCTTCTCCTGCAAAATTATTTACGAAGTACTCGTATGTTCCGTCTTGATAATTTCTAATGCTAATAATTTCGTTTTCGTCTTTGGCTTCCAATAATGAATCTACGTTGCTGGATATTTTTTGTGTGAAATATACTTCTTCTTGATTTGGTTGGATTAGGTGTGCATCCAGGTCTGCTGGTATTTCAGGATCAGGGGAATTCCAGCTTAAGGTGACATTGATCTCTCCTGGTGCGAGTATTGTTGTTTGAAATTTTGGAGTTGTGACTTTTGATTCTGCAGATTCTTCAGGTATTTCTATTTCGAGTTCTTCCGAGAAGGCATCGACTTTTAGATCTTGTATAGCCAGATAGCGATACAATGTTTCAGAGATGCTTCCGCGGGTCATGTTGTTGTCGGGTTTGTACTGTGTACCTGTTTCTGGGAGAAGGTTCTTGGTTTTAGCGTAATTGAGATAGGGGATATACCATTCTTCTGAGGGAGTATCAGTGAAGAGTGGATTCATTGTTTTAGGTAAGTCCCATGTATAGATTTTTCCTAGCATTTTTAGTGCTTCGACTTTGTTTATCTTTTGTGCTGGTTTGAATGATCCATCAGGGTAACCATTGACGTATCCAAGTGTTTTAGCAGTACAGATATATGGGCTATACCATTGATTGTAAGGTGTATCTGGGAAACAATTTGATGAAGGTGTTTCTAGTGGCACTTCAGCGCCTTCTATTAGTAATTTTAATAACTCTGCGCGATTTATGTCGTTGTAGGGTTTAAAGCTACCATCTGAGTACCCATCAATTACCCCAAACTGCGAAAGATAATGTGTGGCATTAAAGTATGGGTTGGATTCTCGAATATCTGAAAAAGTTTTTGCTTGAGCTGAACTTAGGAGAATGAAAAACACTATAAAAAGTACTGCGATTCTTTTCATGTTTTGATTTTACATAAAAAGAAAAGCCTCCTCAAGGGAGGCTTTTCGATCGAATGAGAGTGAGCTACCTTTACGCGTTCTTTAGTAATGGTAGACCTGTCCTTCCGTTCTCGACAACCTGTTTTCCTTCTGGTAAATCGTCGAGTGCTCCATCTTTTACCTCTTTAGCGAAGTAATAAATGGTTTGCTGTCTACCTCCGCGGAGTGTTACATCCTTAGAATGTAGATAGTAGGTTTGACCCTTACTATTGGTGTGTGAGTATGCCATAGTTGACAGGGTTAATGAATGTATTCTTAATCTACTGTTTTAGTGAATTTTTGTCAAGGAAATTTACAGGTTTGTACAGGTTAGAGCTTTTTGAGAGAAATTTTGAAGTGGATCCAGGCAATAAAAAATACGCCAAAAATCCATAGAATTATCCAACCTGTTTGGGGCAAAGTTCCTTCTGATATTGTCCATAAAATGCCTGTCATTGCTGCAATTGACCATATGATTTTCAGGTTTAGCATTGTATTGAAGCTTTCGATTCCTCCTTTGTGCATCAAAAGTGAGGTGGTGCCAATCCCCATTAGAGCAGCTGCAACTAGTCGTGCTGTTAAGGTTTCTACACTTGTGAAGTGGAGAAGACCAAGTGTCCATGCCGGTGCGATCATTAGGGGCACTGCGAAAATAATATCAATGACGAAATGTAGTAGAAACCAGCGGCGTAGAGATGTGGGTATGTTTTTCATGATTTGATTATACATGGATGTCAGTGTAGCTGGCAAAGCCGACCTATTTGAGTTATAATAATTGGATGAAAATATTTGCTTTTAACAAAATAAAGTGGTTGCTTGCGGGGTTGGTTGTATTTGCTTTGACCTTGGTGTTTTTTGTGGGGAATGATCTTCGGGGGATTGATGGGAAGGAAAGAGCTGGTCAGCGTATGGGAAAAAGTGTTGGAGTGAGTGTGGTGCAAGAAGTTATTGACTAACCGTTTATGAGGTTTCGGTTTCTACCGAGCCATCGTCAAGTAGTGCTGGATAGAAAGGTAGTGGAACCATATCTTTGAGTTTCATTCTTCTTATGTTTCCTCGGGTTCCTGCCATTACTACATCTGGGTCATCTTCTGTGCGGAGAAATTCTAGGAGTTTTTGCCTACAGCTTCCACATGGCGCTATGGGCGTTTCTGAGCCACCTTCAGTTGGACCACCTACTATTGTGATTCTTTTTATTCCACTTTCTCTGCTCTTTCTTGAGATTGAACCTATGGCATTATCTTCTGCATGCAGAATGAGTCCAGCGCAATTTTCAACATTCCACCCTACGTGAAATTCTCCGTCATTTGTACGAATGCCAGCTCCTACGCTGAAATTGAAATATGGTGCATATGCTTCATCTCTAGCAGCTGTGGTTGCTTCGATATCACCTCTTTCTTCATCGGTAAGATCATCTCGGCTTAATTCTTCGGAGTCTGGGGGTGATTCAGCCATGGTTTAGTGATTAAAGGCGGCAAATATAGCAGCTTGCCCACTTATGTCAAGACATGCTTTGTTTGAAAATCTGTTAGTTGCATGGACGTGAAACCCAATTAAAGATCCCTGTGGCAACTTCTTCCTCAAGTGGTCCTTCGAATATGAAATGGAGTGGGTATATCATGGCTCCACTGGAGGTCGTTTTTGGTTTTCCGATTTTTGTGAAGGCGAAGACGCATCCTTTTGTGATCTGAAGGGGTTTTGAGAATACAAAATTCTGAAATCCTCCTCCTAGTGGTCGTTCATTTGGAATGTGGCCTGCGTGAGCTAGAGCTGTTGCTGCTGTAATTACTATATCTAGAAGTGTTGTGCTGACTATTCCTACATGATTTTTTTTGCGTAATTTGTCGTAGAAGTGCTGGTCTTTTCTGCTTAGTTTGTTGAGTCTAATACCTGCTGTTGGAGGTTTTTCATCTATAATTGCGTCTGCCAGTGGCTCTGCGCAGATTGTTTTGACAAAAGTATTTGATGCTGCCCGTCTTGCAATTGGTATGTCGGTTTCGAATGCGACAACACAGATTTTTCTTTCATCAGTGTTTATCGTTGCTGTTATTGCTGGTTTCCTGCCATTAATTAAGTGATCTATGTAAGTGTTTTCTTCAAAGACGTGAATTTCTAATTGATTGGTTACCGGTAGGTGAAATCTAACATTTTCTATTTCTTGTACTTTTTCACCTTCTTGGAGCATCTTTGCTACCATTGGGCCTATTGTGAACATGATATCCGCGCCGTGTAAAAGACCTTCTCTGCCGTTTAGATCTTTGTCGAACCATTGGCTGATAAAGAGATTACTTAACGCTTCAAGTGTTTGGCCATTGTCTCTGATGCCGTTGAGAGTGCATGCATTTTCTAAGTCGTTTGGCATGTCTTCGTGGTCGAAATCTGAGACCGTGTTGAAGTGGCTCATGATTTCGTTTCTTCTTATTTGTCGGTGGACGTGTCTGGCAACTTTGGATATTACCGGAACACTAGTCTTAGAAATTTGTTCTAATGCGTGTCTTAGAGCGTTTCTAATCGTGTCTATATTGCCCTTTTCTACCCTGTTTTCGCCTAGTGAAAGTGTTCTCATTAGGTTTGTATATACGGACTCTTCCATTCTATGTCAAATGTTGTTGGATGAATTAGGGTAGGGGGTTATTATGATTCTACAAATTCTTAAATCTTAAAAATGAAAAAACTATTAATTCCTTTGCTGACGTCTCTGTTGATTTTTGTTGGGACTTATTCTGCGAGTGCTTTTAGTGATTATGATGAAGATGACTATGGCTATATATATGTCGACTTTCTGGAGAGCCAGGACATTTTAAGTGGATACCCGGATGGTACTTTCAAACCTAACAACAAAATTAATAGAGCTGAATTCTTAAAGATTGCTCTGAATGCAGCGCAGAGTGATGGTGTTTTGGAAGGTGAAATCACGGGTTCTAATTGCTATTATGATGTAACTGATCAATGGTATGCACCATATGTTTGTAAGGCTGATGATCTTGGTTATGTGGAGGGGTATTCAGATGGGAATT
The DNA here is from genome assembly GCA_964499425.1 of uncultured Candidatus Peribacteria bacterium. Classification (GTDB taxonomy): domain Bacteria; phylum Patescibacteriota; class Gracilibacteria; order UBA1369; family LOWO2-01-FULL-3; genus JAQBYK01. The sequence continues at coordinate 6,085 of CAZCLD010000040.1, forward strand.
TCCGTCCGGATCAGGAGATTAATTTTGTTGAGGCTTCCAAAATCATAGTGAACGTGATGGAGTTGCCAGTGAATGATGATTACAATGCGACTTGGTTTGAAAAATATGTGGTTGCTTTGGAGAATGTAAATGCCATCCCTTATAGTATTTTGAGTTTTAGTCAGAATATCTCACGGGTTGATATGGCTGAGATTATTTTTGATACGATGGGTGGTGGGACAACATCTTATTCTAGTGATGTGACTTATGCGGATCTTAAAATCTTAGATCAGTGGGATGATGTAGAGCGAATTGTGAACACAGCAGGAGCTGCGGGAGACTTTTTTAAGCATGAAGGAAAGCTCTGGGGAATTGAATATGGTGACTTTTATTGGATTGATGGTGCTGATCCTGACAGTTTTAAGCAGTTGAGTAAGTATTTTTATGTTGATGACAATCGTGTGTACTCTATTGAACCATTTAACATGTATAATTTTAGTTCCATTAGAAAATTTGATGATGTGGATGTTGAATCTTTAGAGTACATTCCTTCTCTAGGTGGTGAATATAGTAATAACTTTTTTATCAAAGATAAGAATACTGTATTTTATGCTAACTTTTTGTATTTGGATGAATTGGTGGATGTTGATCTTGAGACTTTTGAAGCTATTGCCTGTATGAATGAAACCTGTGGTATTGATAAGGACACCTTTTATTCATACAGCTATGGGGAGGTTAATTATTTGGATGTAGATACTGAGAGTTTTGAATTCGTTTCTGATTCTGGGTATTATTCTAGATTTGCTAAGGACAAAAATAGCGTTTATTACTTAGAATTGTGGTTGGCCGGCGGTCCTTATGTTTTTTTTGATGCTGATCCGGAAACGTTTGAATTAGTGGAGTGGGAATATAAAATGGACTTTGAGGATTTCGGTATAGATTATTTTGTTAAGGATAAGGACAGTGTTTGGGTAAAAGTTATTTCAAAAGATGAGTTATTTGAGTTTGAGGAAGTTGATGTGGCGAGTTTTGAAGTGGGGACTGATGGTGCTTATTTGAAAGTGAGTGATAAGGATCATAGTTATGAATACTACGATGATTTAGATGAATTTAAGATTGTTGATTAGTCCTTGATGTAGTGATAAGTGATTATGGTTGCGAGAATGGCTGAAAAGAAGCACCAGGTTGATGGCCATGCGTGGAAATAGAGGTATATAGAGCTTGAAAAGGCCAATATTAGAGTTACCCCGTATATTCTAATAAACTTATAGCTTGATATTAAGCAGCATCCTGCTGCTGCGATTGTGTACAGCATAAATCCAAAAGGGATTCTTTGAATTTTTAGTGTGTAGCTTATGTTTCCGTTTACAATGCTTGCTGTAGGAATGTTGATGAAAAGGTGGAAAAGCAAAAAAGCACTTACTCCAATTCCAAGAATTGAAAAATATGTGAGAATTCTTTTTCTTCCCTTGTCCTTCTCAATGCATCGTACTGCAAGTGGCATATATGCTGGCCAAAGCACGTAAGCAAACAGCAGAAATAGGTATGTGAGTATGATGCTTAATGTACTGGGTGTTATGATGAGCCATTGAATACCTTCGATTAATTGTTGGATGCCGAACAGAAGGGGAATTAAAACCATTGGTATATGTCTGCGACTTTTGTTCTTTTTGATAGCTAATGCACTGCTCGAGGACAAGAATCCGCTTGCAAGAAAACTGGCTGTGGGGGAAAAGCACATGGCGCAATGTTAGCATATCTTTGCATATATTGTTAAATAGTGATGATTTTAGAAAAGATCTTTACATTTCTTTGCCCTTTGATATTGTTGTCCCTTAATTATTTTTTACTTTTTTGTTATGGCTACTGAAAGTGCAACAATTGATGCTCCTGATGGAGTTCCTTATATGTCGGTTGATGAAATGGCGGAAACGGAGGCGGAGTGTTCTTTGTCTTCTGTTTTGCCCTGGGGTGGTAAATATCCGCCTGGGGTTGGCCTTACTCAAAGGGATGGTCATTATGTTGTTGGTCCTGATGGTCAGAGATATGCGGATGCTCATCAACGTTTCTATGGGAGGGCACCAAGATGAGGTTAATAGTGCTATTGATGCAACCAGAAAGCGTTTTCCGGGTTTAGTTACGGTTGATACTACTCAACATTTTGAGCCAGCTACTTTATTGATGAAGGAATTACATGAAGCTTTGAGGACGGACGGTGATTATCTGATACAGTTGGCAACGACAGGGACTGGAGCCAATGATCAGGCGATTAGGCTTGCGATGGGGGCGCTTGGAGGGCCAGATAGAGTGAAGCTAGTTGTTTTGGCTGGAAATTATGGTGGTGCTGGTTTGTATATGAACTCTGTTTGTGATGCTGCTGGTTGGAAAGGGGATACCTCTTTGCATTCAAATGCTGAAGTCTTGCACCTTGATGGTAGTAATATTGATGATGTGTTTGCAGGAATTCTGCGCTCTGGTAAGGTGCCTATTTTGATTGCTGAAGACGGCGTTCAAGGTGTTGGTGGCTTTAATGTTCTTGATAAGAAATTCATGCGCGAAGTTTATGAACGTGTTTCTGATGCTGGTGGGCTTAAAATTGCTGACAATGTTCAAACTTTTGTTCGTGCTACTGGAGGGCAAGGATTGTTTGGATATATGCGTTGGGCTGATGCAAGCGACCCTAGGCATAAGCCAGATTTTGTTACGATGGCTAAGGGCTTAGGCGATGGCCACTCTATTGGTGCTACTGCTGTTTTGAGAGATGTGGCTGAGTGTTGTGCTACTGCCGAAAATGGGCCTGGTAATACCTTTGATACCTTTTCTCGTTATAGGGATGCAATTGCTGCTGCTCGTAAAGTTCTTGAGTTAGCTCAAAGGGATAGACTCCCACAAAGTGTGCATGTTGTTGGTCAAGAATTCAGGAGGGCGTTACAATCTGTAGTTGATAGTAATCCGGGTGTTCTCAAAGGTGTTGTTGGTACGGGTGGAATGACTGGTCTTGAATTTAGAGATGGTGGGAAGCTTGTTGAGGCTATGGTTGCAGCTCCATCTAAGGGTTTGACTGTGGCCAAGGGAGGCTCACCAACATATCCAGTTATGAGATTGCCGTTGCAGTTTGATGCACCTTTAGATTTTGCGATGGAAGTGGCATCAAAAATTGAGGATACGGTGAAAGAGGTCGAGGTATAATATTTATGGATTTGGAATTTGTAATGTAGTATATTTCTACAAATTTCTAACCACATTTTTATGACTGAGGACAAAATCAAACTTTTACTTAAGGATATTAATGACATGCGTCAAAAACTTAAGGGGATTAAGAGTGATATAAAACAGGAGGAAAAAATCTCAAACGAGCAATATCTTGATTTAAAAAAGGCTTATAAAGACTTACGTCAGCAGATTAAGGATTTTGAGGATGATGAGTTGGCAGATTTAAAGAGCGACGAGCATTACAATAAACTTCGGGAGATGCAATTAGAGAAAGAGGAGCAACTGGCACAGGCTCGTGAAAAACTATTTGATAATATTGCGAAATTACCTAAAAAGGCTTTTGAAATTGATGTGGATACGGAGGAGGGGCGAGTTAAACTGCAGGCTTTACCTGATATGAGAGTGTTTTTGAATGGAAAAGAGGAAAAGAAGAATTTTTAAATCTGGGGCTTGACAAAAGCGATGAAGTGGCCTACAATGCCATGCTTTTTAATTGTACATAATTTATGGCTAATACTCAGTTAGAACATATTCATCATCAAGCTTCTGGAGGAACAATAGATTCAGAGTGGCAAGGTTCGGCCGATACAGCTGTTCCATGTGAAAATACAGTGATTCCTTCTTATCTGGAGGCTGTCCGTTTGCCGCGGCATAGGGTAACTTCAGCTACTTCTTTTATGAAGGATAGTAGAAATACCACCCTTGCTGATCAAGATAGATTTGTTGCAGAGATTTTAGGCTCTGGTTTTAGAAAGACTATGGGAACAACGGGTACATATCAAATGGATCAATTTGCGGCAGCAGTTAGGGAGCAAGCAAGTCCGGAAAGACTCGCAGAATTGCGGAAATGGATTGCTTTAACAGGTTCTGCGCAGCCAATAAGTGGATACTTAATGTCTGATGGTGGGTTCAATGTTGGAATGACATTTGCCATGCTTCAACAGGAGCTACAGCAGAGGTTATTATTGGTTATGAACGGTGGTGTATGGGATGGATTTGATAATATTAGAAAGGACCTAACTACAGCTACATTTCATGGTGTTAAAGGTAAGAATCTTCTTGGATATGATGGATTTGGAATGGTCAATTTAGGTGGATCCATTGATTTTGTGCCTGATGGTCTGGATGGGATGGTTCCAGCGGATGAATCGGGCATCCCACACTATTTGAGGGACAAGGTATCTTTAGTTACTCAGTGTTCGGATTTAAGCCCTTTCATAAAGGGAAGTAGGGAGATGACAGAGGGCGATATGGATGAAGCTGTTGATACTATTAGAACTCTAACTGATGAACAAGTTCTTGTTACGATGGGGCTTTATGAGATTAGGAAGGTGCAGGAATATTTGAGAAGAGCTTTGAAAGACACTCCTGATGAGGAGAGGAAGGTAGTATTGACAGGGTCAAGACACCCTTTGAATTTTGGAGATCAAACAGATGCTCCATTTAATTTGGGTTATTCTCTGGGAATGATTGGACATGTACAGGAGGGAGTTCATATTGGGTTGAATGGAACTATGATGGCTGATGATGATAATATTTTTGAGTTAATATATACAGAAGAAGAGAGAAAAAAACTTCGAGAAAGAGGGGTGATTTAACTATTGTAGGATCTGAAATGCCAGAAATACGAGGCTGAGTAAAAAGCCTCCGATTGGGAATATGACTGAATGGGTGTTTGTGTTTTTGGGGTTTGGATAGCTTCTTTTTATAAATACTAGTGAAATATTGATAGTGGCGAAAACGATTATTATCAATATGCTTGTAATTGTTGCAAGAGTTATTAGAGGGAGCCAGAGAGCGAAAATCAGTACCAAAAATATTACAAGTATTGTCGCAATGATTGGTGTTTGAGTTTTCTTGTTTACATTGCCAAGTGCTTTAGGTGCGAGATTCATTTTTGACATTCCGTATAGAACTCTCGACGACATTATAATTTGTACTAGTGCTCCATTGGCTACTGCGATCAGACTTATAGCGCTTATGATTATTGGGAAGCTTTCTCCTTTTTCACCTACAATTGAGGCTAATGGGGCGTCGCTTTGTGTGAGTGTATCGATTGGTAATGCAAGCACTGCTATAAGTGCGATTATGATATATAGTATTGTAGAAGCAACTAGCGCGATGATTATACCTCTGGGCATATTCTTTTTTGGTTCTTTCACTTCTTCTGCCATTTTGACCATGTCTTCAAAACCAATAAATGCGAAAAATGCTAGGATAGCTCCTCCAAAGATTCCTTTTATTTCTGAGATGTTTGAGGGGATGAGTTTGTCTACATTCGAAGTGATGGATCCCAAACTGTCGCCTGCAATTGCGATCACGAAAATTAGTCCTCCGATTTCGATTATGGTCATTATTACAGCAAGCATAACTGACTGACCTACTCCCCAAATTGCAATTAAGCCAAAGAAAGCTACGAATGCCAAGATTACAATCCAACTTTCGATTGATACAAAAATGTTTAAGTATCCTACGAATCCATTTGAAATCGTTGCTGCCGATACTATGCCTGTGAGCATTACCATAATCCCAATAACCTGGGAGATCTTTTGGCTTCTTAATCCTTTTTCTGTGTATATGACTTCTCCTGCACTTTTTGGATATCTTGAGGAAAGTTCAGCATATGAAAATGCGGTAAAAGTTGCGAGAATTGCAGCCAGGAGGAATGATAGAGGGGCATATGTGCCTGCCTCTATGGAGACTTTACCTACGAGGAGGTAGATGCCTGCTCCGAGAATTGTTCCTAGTCCGTAAAAGGCAAGGAGTGGAAGTGAGATGCATCGATTGAGGGTTGGTTTGGACATGTTTGTATTATACTTGATTAAGGTAGAGAGGCGAGGGATTTTCGGCATGAGTTGCGCCGTAGACGCAGAGGTCCTTTCATGGTATAATATACTGATCGAATTATGCTATGAAAACAGAAATAAAAAAACTAATCAAGGCGAGCGGTGGCATGAGCAAGCAGAAAAAAGCTCTGTATCTCACTATGCTTGAGTTTATTTCTGAGAAAGAACAAAAAGCTCTTCTGGAGATTTTGCAACAGGAGGCCAAAGCGGTTTCTGACGTCAAAATTG
>CAZCLD010000041.1:0-11888 GCA_964499425.1 uncultured Candidatus Peribacteria bacterium
TGTTCGATGTTACTGATTGCTCTCTCGCCTTTTTTTAGGTTTTTGTTTTCTATGACATCCTTTAAGTAAATCTCAACATCGGTCTTGGCCTTCTCAGCTCTCTCATTTGCCTCATTAGGCTTATCCATCGGATTTTCAATCAACCTATCATCAACTTGATTCCTGTTTTTCTCTGTCCAATCTTTATCACAATCAAACCTTGGTACAAGCGCCTGATGTAAATTGATTGTAGTAATAGGGGAGTCCTCATCACCTAGTTTGAAGGTTTTAACCTTTTTTTCACCTGAATGATAGAATTGGAATTCATCACCATTACCAGTCGCATATGCAACAATCTTTACATCATTTTTTGCATCAGATTTGAAAACAAGTATAGTCCCATAAGGCATGCCACTGGAACGCAATTCATTAAACCCTGCATTATTGTAGTAGTGGACATGGCTCTCACCAATTTGCTTTGTGGAGTGCCTCAATTTTGCGGCCAATACATCCGGGTCCTCAATGTTATCAATACCCCACAAAACACTGCAAGCATGCTTTGTTGAAGCTTTTGAAGCGTTTTCTGTCCCATAATCTAGTCCTTCTGCAGACGTTTCTAAAGGCTTTTTCTTGGTCTTAAGAATTTTGCTCAAGTTTTCTGGGCCTAGAAACTCCTTGCTTAATGCTTCATCTTTATCGAGGTGATTACTATAGCTTCCAGGAACGAAATCTAATAGATGAGCATACATAAGAAAAAATGACACAATGGCCTTAATAGCTGCTGGAATTTCAATCCCCTGCTTTTTCAGCTCTTTATCTAGAGCTTTATACGCTCTCGTATATTTGTTATCAGGAAGATCAGAATCCTCATCTGCTTCGGCTACTGCCTCTACTGGTCCTACTACCTCGGAGTAGGTTAGATTATCGAGAAATATCTTGGTCCCGCCAATTATCTTTTGTTTTTTTTCAGGATCAACCATTCCTTCTTTCATTTTGCCAGTAAGGTCCTCCCACACAGGTTTGTCGGCAACACTATGGGTATAAGTTCCCAAAGGCTTATTATCTTTATCAAATTTCGAAACCATTAGTTTACCCTCCTTATATTCAAGTTTGAAATTCCATTTGTCATCACCGAAAAATTCAAGTAGGTCAGTAATAGATTTGGCTCCTTTAGCGTCTAAACTGCCAGCAGCAATAAATAAAAGAGCCACGAATTTGTCCAATCCGTTTCCACCAAATTGCTCCAGAAGTTTTTTTAGGGCCACCAATCCTGACGTGGCTTTCATGTCAAGCGAAATAGTCTTGCTAGACAACTTCTCATAAAGGCCTTCTTCTTGGAATCTAACCATAAGTGCATCCATCACTTTCCCAAACTTACCTTCATCAAAAGGTACAAGACAAGCGAATAGCTCCTGAATTGACTTGAATTTCTCAAAATCTACCTCCACAGCAACTACAGCCTTCTCCGCAGATGAGTGACCAACTTCCTTTCTAGCCGCAGAGGCTTCGGTTGATGCCTCAGGGGCAGCAGTAGGTCCCTCAGGGGCACCAGGAGCGGCAGATGCGGGGGTGTCTACCCCTTTACCATCTCCATGATCTCTCTCTAGACGAGCTCTTTCGCCGTCTGCTCCTTGTCCTGGTCTGCTTGTACCTTTCTCAGTCATACTTCTAAATTATAAATAAATCACCACCTTCTTGCTCCAGCCTTTCCTTTGTCGCCTTTAGTGTCTGAACCAAGTTGTCGATCTGATAAGTATCATTATCACCCATATCACATAGCGATTTGATATTTCGTATCGCACTAAGCAGGTTCATCGCTTCCATGTCGACTTTTCCTTGCGTTTGCTCATCAAGTTTGTCATAAACCTCACGATTAATTAGAGAAGAAGGCTGATGTAAACCAATTTTCCCCTCCTCAATCATTCGAAGCAACATGTCCAAAAATTTTTCATCTTTAGAGTCAATTCCTCCCTCCTTTTTCAGCGGAGCATTGAGCGTTGCCTGAGTTTCCTCATCTTTATGTACTGTTGTTTGTTGATCTTCGTCTTTAGGCATAATAATTTGAATTAATCTGATAATTATAGCAAAATTAGCGTATATTAGCAATCATATGGAGAAGACCAAAGCGAAAATTCGTATCCAGAAATTAAAGGAGAAGATAAAGGATTTAAACTATAAATATTTCGTTCTGGATCAGTCAGATGTTAAGGAATCTGTCCGAGATTCTTTGAAAAGAGAATTAATAACACTTGAAGAGCAATATCCGGAGTTTATAACCCCAGATTCGCCTACACAGAGGGTTGGAAGCGCCCTTTCAGGCAGATTTGACAAGGTTCAGCACAGAAGCCCCAAGAAGAGCCTTTCCGACGTATTCTCAGCAGAAGAAATAGGGGAATGGTACAAAAGAGTCAAAAAACTGGTACCCAAAAAAATAGAGTTTATCTGCGAACTCAAGGTAGACGGTCTCAATATCACCATTCAATACGAAAAAGGGGTTTTTGTGCGCGCTATTACACGAGGTGACGGGAAGGTTGGGGAGGATGTGAGTCACACGGTAAAAACCATTCAAAGTATCCCCCTGACTTTAAGGGATAAGGTGGATTTAGAAGTTTCAGGGGAGGTATTTATGCCCAAAAAGAGTTTTGAGAAACTTAATAAGCTAGACGGAAAAACCTATGCCAACCCCCGCAACACAGCGGCTGGCTCGGTCAGGCAGCTTGATCCAAATGTGGCTGCTAGCCGCAAATTAGACATGATTTTTTACCATATAGAGAAGAACAATTTAGCCCAAATAGGATCTCAGCAGGAAGTGCTTGAAACACTCAAAAACCTAGGCCTAAAAGTCTGCAATAAGTACAAAAAGATGGGTAAAATCCAAGACGTGATCAAATTTTGTGAACAATGGGGAGAAAAGAGGCACTCCCTACCCTATGAGATCGACGGGGTAGTGATAAAAGTTAATGACCTAAGTCAGCAGCATTCCATGGGCTCCACAGCAAAGGCACCCAGATACGCAATAGCATACAAATTCCCGGCAGAGCAGGTTTCCAGCCAAGTACTGGACATTATATTCCAGGTTGGACGGACAGGAGCAATAACACCAGTCGCCGTCATGACTCCAACTTTGGTTGCAGGCTCAACTGTCTCCAGAGCTACTCTCCACAATGAGGATGAAATAACCAAAAAAGACATAAGAATTGGAGACACAGTAATAATCCAAAAAGCTGGAGATATAATCCCAGAAGTAGTTGAGGTAATTAAGGACCTGAGAACCGGCAAAGAGAAAAAGTTCAAATTCCCCAAGAAGTGTCCAATATGCAATTCCCAAATCCTCCGCAGCGAGGGGCAATCAGCGTACTACTGTAGCAACAAAAAGTGCTTTGCAGTTGAGCGCGAAGGGATTTCTCACTTCGTCTCGAGAAAAGGATTCGATATAGATGGGCTGGGTGAAAGGGTGGTATTGCAACTTATGGAAGCAGGACTCATACAGGACCCTGCAGACATTTTCCTTCTAAAAAGTGAAGATGTCATGAGTTTAGATCTGTTTCAATCCAAAAGAACAACAAAATTGTTCAAAAGTGTAGCGGAGGCCAGAAATATTAGCATAGACAGGTTCATATACGCACTTGGTATAAGATATCTAGGTGAGCAAAGTAGCTATGATTTCGCAAAATATGTAGTCGCACATAAAAAACAATCAAAAAGAGTTATCAAAAAAGAGATCATCGAGGAAAAGCAACAGGGTCTCTTCGATTTCGATATCAAGGAGAAGGAGGAGCAGTTTTCAATCCTTGATCTGCTGGAAACGGTTAGTTCTTTTTCCCTGGAGGAAATCAACAACATTGATGGTGTTGGTGAGAAAATTGCCGGAACACTCGATGGATGGTTTTCTGACAAAAGCAACCAGCAGTACCTAGAAAAACTCTACAGAGTAGGGGTAACGCTAAATATAGAAGCCGTAAAAACCAGCGGGAAACTCAGCGGGAAGAGCTTTGTACTAACCGGTAGCCTGGAGTCACTTACAAGAGATCAAGCAAAAGCCCTAATAAAAAGTAATGGCGGAAAAATTCATTCAACCATAACCAAGGATACCAACTTCCTAGTGGTAGGAAATTCACCTGGATCAAAACTAAAAAAGGCCCTAGATATGGGGGCAGAAATAGTAGATGAGAAGAAATTTAGGCAAATGGTTTAATCCACAACTTCTCCTCCAAATATCTCAAGCATTTTATCAAGATTCTCGTTGTCCTCTTCAACTAAAGGTTTTATCTCCAATTCCTTGACCTCGGTGGTAATCTTCACAGGATTTCCAAAAATAGTCTTAATGACTTCTTCTAGCTCTACTCTATGGTCGTGCTCAACAACCTTGTCCCTGTGAAAATTAGTATTGAATTGCAGAGTTAGATCATGATCCTTCACTTTTAGAGGTACCGCATTTCTAAGAGAGATCTTTAACGAAGGAGTTTTGATCCTCTCCATAATTCTTGGCCAATGATCTTTCATGCAATCTAATGTCATTTCCAAAGCTTCGACTTCACTGGGCTTTTTCTTCTCTTTTTCTACTTTCTGAACTTTCTCAGCTTTTTGCTCTTTCTTGTCTACGATTGGTGCGGCTTCCTTGATGTCCTCTTGTATCTCGGGAACATAATTTTCATATGCTTCAGTTATTTGAATAACTGCAACCTCAAGTGCAAGTTGCGGAATTGTAGATTCCAATTTTCCTTGAGCATCCTGAAAAAGCTCAATCATTCTCATTAGTTGACTAGTAGTTTTCGGCTGATCACTGGAAATAGCCTCAAGCATTCTTTGTCTCAGCATTTCAACAAATTCATGTACAAATTGTTTTAGATCGCTGCCTTGACCATGTAATTCATGAATTATCGTTAAAGCATCTCGCGTATCATTGTTCACGAGTGAATTAAATAGGGCCGTAAGCAAGGTGTGGTCACTAACTCCCAATATTTCCTGAACATGTTCAAGAAGTAATTTCTTATCAGCGGTTAATTGCTCAACTAGGCCAATAGCATCGCGTAGCCCCCCATCAACATATTTACTGATCACCTCTAGGGCGCTATCCTGAGCTTTTATCTCTTCCTTTTGACAAATATAGCTAAGCCTCGTCATAAGTGCCTTAGTTCCAATTCTCCTAAAATCAAAACGCTGACATCTCGAGATAATTGTCTCAGGGATTTTGTGAACCTCGGTTGTAGCCAGAATGAAATAGGCATGTGCCGGAGGTTCTTCCAAAGTCTTTAACAAAGCATTAAAAGCCTCCTTTGTCATCATGTGTGCCTCATCAATAATATAAATCTTATACTTAGCTCTACTCGGAGCAAAATTGATTTTTTCCTTCAAATCGCGCACTTCATCAATCCCCCGATTTGAAGCGGCATCAATTTCAATCAAATCAATCAAGCGGCCATCATTAATATCTGTGCAAAATTCACATTTATTACATGGCTCAAAATCATCATGCAAGTCAGTACAATTTAATGCCTTAGCAATTAAGCGCGCAGTAGAAGTTTTTCCTGTTCCCCTAGGGCCGGTAAAAAGATAAGCATGCGAAACATGACCGTTTTTTAGGGCATTTACCAAGGTTGTTTTTATATGATCCTGACCAACCAGGTTATCAAAATTATGAGGCCGATATTTGCGATAGAGTGATATTTCTTCCATGAGTTTTCGATAGGGGAAACATACTAGCTCATCGAATTGCCTTCTTCAAATTCTTTTCAAATTCTTCCCTTGAAAATTTCAAAGCATGCCTTCTAATCGTATGAGGCTTATAAAACTTTTCATTATAAAGAAGGCGTGCCAATCCATCTTCCATTGACTCTACATTTGATTCAAAGAAAAACTCGCCTGTTTTCCCAGAAACAACGCTTTCGGTCGCACCTCCCTTGCCATAGGCTAAAACTGGCTTCCCAGCCGCCATTGCTTCAACTGGCACTATCCCAAAATCCTCTTCTCCAGGAAAAATAAGTGCACGACAATTTTCCATGTAGTCCTTTACAACGTCATCTGGTTTAAATCCCAAAAACTCAATATTATCACCTGCGATATTTTCAAGATAGGAGCGATGAGAGCCATCACCGATTATAATTAGGCGATGGCCTATCTTATTGAAAAGTTGAACAGCCAAGTCGACACGCTTATAAGGGCTGAGTGTAGATACAATCAAAAAATATCCAGAATGTTCCTCAGATGCACGAAATCGAGCTGTATCAACGGGCGGATAAACAACATTGCTCTCAACTTTATAATACTTGCTAAGACGTCTTCGAACATTGGCTGAATTAGCGATATATTTATCAGGTCTATCAGCAGAAACTTGGTCCCACTCACGTAAATTCTTAACTAACTGAGAATACAAAAGTCCTCTAAGACCGTACAAATTGTTTTCATCCCTATATTCATTGGACCAGTCCCAAGCATATCGCATAGGAGAATGGCAATAACAAACATGCTTGGTTTTTAACGGGGAGATAATCCCATGGCTAAAGGCAGTACTGGAGCTCAAAACAAGATCAAAGTTGCTAAAATCTAATTCCTCAATTGCCCGGGGCATTTTATGTGTAAGAAAACGATATCTCTTCCTAATAAAGCGAGGATACTTTTGCAGAAAAGAAGTTCTGACTCTCTCCTTTGGAAAGACATCACCTACTGCGGCTTCATCATAGAGAAGCGTATAGATAGGCGCTTTAGGATAAATCTCAGATAGAGCTTTGACAACTCTTTCCGCTCCACCGAGCTTTAGTAAGAAATCGTGAACGATAGCAACCTTCATATGAACAATATAAAATAAAAAGGCGGCCTTTAAAAGGCCGCCTTTCTAAATGTGAAATATAATTCTATACTTCTTCCTCTTCTACAACCTCTTCTTCTTCTGGCTCTTCTTCGACTACCTCATCCTCTTCTTCTTCTTCTTCTTCATCAAGTTCCATATCCATTTCCATATCACCTAATCCCTCAAGTGCTTCCATCAGGTCACCAGCACATTCTTGCATAGCTGCCTCAAGAGCGGCTTCTACGTCAGGATCATTTTCATACGTTGCAGCAACTGCTTCCATTGCAGCATCATCATCCACATCAAAACCGTGGTTAGCGAAAACTTCCTTAGTTTTTGCTTCCCAATCAACGCTAGGATCAAAAGCGTCTCCTGATTCGAAGACCATACAAGCCACTTCTACGCTTGCGTCGATAAAACGTTCCTTTTCCGGCTTCTCGGCACCTGATCCGCAGGCAGTAAGAAGCAATGAGCCCACTATGAGCCCTGACAATAGCTTTTTCATAAGAAAAAATTATGGGATTAAATTTATCCCATTATACTAAATCAAAAATAGCTGTCAAACTCTTTAAGGGTGCCAGTATTCAAAACATCCCTTTTCTCAAGCCACCCTCGTCGAGCAATCCCGATCCCGAGCTCCATAAATTTAGTCTGATTCGTATTGTGAGCATCTGTACTCAATACGAATTTAGCGCCTTTTTCCTTGGCAATTCTCACATACTTATCAACCAAATCAAGACGAGAAGGATTACAATTGATTTCCAATGCCACTTTATTTGCAACGCACGCATCAATGATTTTATTCATATCAAATTTCATCTCTGGACGCCTATTTAAAAGCCTACCAGTTGGATGTCCAAGAATATTACTATAAGGATTCTCAATCGCTCTTATCAACCTCTCTGTTTGAGAATCTTCATCAAGTCGGGAAAAAAGGTGAGCACTGATAATAGTTATGTCCAGTCCTTTCAAAATGTCATCACTAAAATCAAGGCTTCCGTCTTTCAGGATATCGACTTCACACCCCTTCAGAATCTTAATGGGCAATCGCTTATTCAATGAATCGATTTCCTTCCATTGTTTCTTGATATCCTTTGATCCCATCCCCCCAGTAACTCCCATCACAGAGGAATGATCAGTAACTGCAAAATATTTATAGCCAAGTGAGACGAAGCTCTCGGCCATTTCTTCAATAGTATTTTCCCCATCACTGTATTCACTATGCGTATGCAAATCAGCTTTGAGGTCTTTAAGATTAACGAGCTTGGGCATTTTTTTGTGCTTCAGGGCGTATTCGATCTCTCCATCATTCTTTCGAAGCTCAGGTTCAATGTAGGGTAGGCCTAAAGCTTCAAAAACTTCTTTCTCACTTTTGCCAGCAACCATCTTTTTGCCTTTCATCAAGCCATATTCATTAAGCTTAAGGTTCTTGCGGATAGCCAAAGTGCGCAGACGAATATTGTGTTCCTTGCTGCCCGTAAAATAATTTAAAGCTGCCCCAAAGCTCTCTTGCGCCACTACTCTTAGGTCAACATTTATCCCACTCTGGAGTTTAACACTAGATTTCGTGTCGCCTTTTGCAATCACATTCAAAACCTCACCATAGTTAGTAAAATGAGCTATGACATCCAAGTGACTCTCGCCGGTGTCTTTCACAGTAACAAGAATATCTATATCACCAATGGTTTCACGCCTGCGCCTCAAACTCCCAGCGAACTCAATTTCCTTTACGGATTTACATTTCTTCATGAACTCGATGTACCTCTTTGCCTCTTGAAGGGCTTTATTTATCAAGTGCCTATCCGTAGAAAACTGCGCGTACTCATCAATTGCCTTAAGTACTTCTGCTTCACTCTTTTCACCCATCCTTTCAAGATCCCTAAGCAGATGCTTCTCAGCCGCTGCCTTAAGTTGTTTAATAGTCGTTATTCTGAGGGCAGAATAAAAAAGCTTCACCTTTTTAGGTCCTAGCCCCCTAAGTTTAAGCATCTCTAGTAGTCCGTTGGGGAAGCCTTTCTTCATTTCCTCGTGTTCATTGCATTTCCCGGTCTCAATCAACTCAACAATTTTATCTCGGAGAGCATTACCAATGCCGGGAATCCTAGTGATGTCCTGAGGGTTTTTATCAACCAGCTGACGCAGGTCCTTTGCGAGATTCCCCACAGTCAAAGCAGCCTTCCTATAAGCATTCACACGGAAAAAATCAGCCCCCTTAATCTCAAGGATATCACCCATTTCATCAAACACCGAAGCAATAGTCTTATTATCCATGAATTACTTTAAGAGTCCCTTTTGCAGCTTTCTCCCAGCTGAAATCTCCAAGTCTCGACTTCCCCTTTCTCACCAATTCCTCTACGTATTCATCGTTTGCGGCCAGAGTGCAGAGACCACGAGAAATTGCCGAAATGTCATAGGGATCAACAAAGAGCGCTGCTTCACCCGCAACTTCTGGCATTGATGAAACATTCGAGCTCAAAACCGGTTTCCCATAATAAAAAGCTTCCAAAATGGGTAGACCAAAACCTTCATACAAAGAAGGGAACGCAAAAAATTGACAATATTTATATAGAGCATGTTTTTCCTTCTCAGTAATATACCCAGGCATAATGACTTTATGCATGAGCTCCAATCTATTCACAGTTTTGAGGATTTTATTGAAACCAAGCCCTCTTTTCCCAGCGAGTACAAGTTTATAATCCTCGTTTTGCTTAGAAAAATGAGAAAAAGCCTCAACCAAGCGCACCAAATTCTTCTTGCTCTCAAGTCTTCCAACAAAAAGAATGTACTTCATTTTTTCATCAATTTCAAAATATCGGAGAACTTCAGAATTCCTAAAAACTCTTTCATCAACAGGCTTTGGTTCATCAAAACCATGAGGTATAACTTCGATTTTGTCTGGCGAACAATTGAAAAAATTAACTAAATCATCAGCAGTTGCACGGCTAGGGACGATGATCTTAGTGGCATTCTTGCACGCATATTTTGTGCTCCAATCCAAATAATGATACTGGAGAAATGAATAGGATTTCTTTAAATGACGAAAGGCCACATCATGAATAGTGATCACACTTCTCTTTGGTAGACTAAGCGGAAGAGTATGAGAAGGGACAAACAATACGGACGGAGGATGGGATTTCATCTCGCGAGAAAGAGCTCTGAGAGTCCAAAAGCGAGAGGCAGGCAAAACGATGTTCTCCCCTCCATCAATCTGAACTGATTCGCGACTATACAAAATAGCCTTTGCACCCGAAGGGATAATCTTCAACAGTGAATTGACAATATGCCAACTGTACCATTCAACACCTGTTGCCTGCTCGTGAGTATACCTGGATGCATCTATCCCGATTTTCATAGAACCATCTTAACAAAACAGGTGTCCTCTAGCTAGGACTAGTCCAGTTACGGTTCTTGCGCCATTATTCTTTAGAATTTTCGCGCACTCATTCAAGGTACTACATGTCGTTGAAATATCATCAATCAGGATAAAGCTCTGACCATAAATCTCCGACCTTGGGAACTGTTCATCCAAATAAAATGCACCTAGCAAATTTGTTTGTCTCTCCAATTTGCCAAGTTTGGCCTGTCTCTCCAGGTGAGGCATCCTCGAGAGACAATTTAGGACCCGCACGCTACTAAATTGCTTGGACAAGTATTCGGCCAGTAGTAAGGCCTGATTAAAACCTCGATATTTTAGGCGAGCTTTATGCAACGGTACAGGCACTAGATAGATTTCGTCAGCATTCGCAAATCGCATAAATTTACCCAACTGCTTTGCCATGAGCTCCCCCAAAATTTCAGAAAGTTCTGCGGAAAACTTATATTTGAACATCACAATTAGCTTTTTGAGGAGACTGGACCTGTCGTAATCGGCACAAACAATCAATTGATCAAAGAAGAAGTGATCTGAACATTCTTGACTACAGAAAAGCCCTAGATCGTTTGTTTTTCTGCAACAGGGGCAACACTGCTTACTATTAAGGCACAGGTCCTTCTTACAATTCCTACAAATATAGCTCCCAGTAATCCCGCAACCAAAACACTTTTTCGGGAAGAACAAATCTAGAATATTCATAATCATAGAGCCATGATAAACTTGAAACATTAAATTTCTCTTAATTATGGAGGATCAAAGTAGAGAAGGAATCAATTTGACCAAGTTTATTCAATTATTTAGGTTGCTTCTCCCAAAAAATACACGAACTCTAGCAGTCCTGGGCAAATTCTCGGATCTAGACCTTCCACTAATAAAAAAACTAACGGGGATCGACATAAAGGGTATTATTTTGGATGTTGATGGATGTATCGCCAAAAATCATGGAAAAATAAAAGAAGAAAACCTAAGACATATCAAAAGGCTCGTATCTAGAGGCATTAGAATAGCAATTGTATCTAATATGAAGAAAAGCGCACGCTACGATGCACTTCCTGGGAAGGTCCATGTGCTAACAAATTTCAAGCCAAAGCCAGCAGCTGAGGGGTTTCTCAAAGCAGTCAAAAAAATGGGATTAAAAAAGAAAAACATCGTAATGGTTGGAGACAATTATATCACCGACGGTGGTTCCATCAGATGGGGGATCCCATTTGTCAGGGTGAAGCCAATAAGACACAAAGGAGAATCGATAGCAGAAAAGGGGCATAGCTTCATACGGGGTTTCTTTATATTGGTCAGCAAAATTTACGATTTTAGGAGGAAGAATCCAATTTCAACCAAAGATATTAAACTTGCAAGATGAACATGTGGCCTCTGCAGTGGTAGCAATATTAAAGGCTCCTGGGGCTGAAGAAAATGGTGGGCGATAGTGGATTCGAACCACTGGCCTTTCCGATGTCACCGGAACGCTCTAACCAACTGAGCTAATCACCCACGTGCGCGCATTCTATAAAGTATTCTAGGAAATGTCCAGATCCAACAATTTCCCTTGAATAATCGCAGAAATCAGCCTAAAATAAACTCCGTTTAATAATTAAAATTATGGCTTCAGAACCCAAAAAAGACGACTCAAATAAAGGAGGAACCCCACCACCACCACCGGGAGGAGGCACCCCGCCACCTCCACCAAGAGGAGCCCCCCCCCCCCCCCCACCACCACCACAACCCCCCCCACCACCCCCCCCAAGGGCG
>CAZCLD010000042.1:0-11608 GCA_964499425.1 uncultured Candidatus Peribacteria bacterium
AGTCTTGGTAAGCCATTACCTCACCAACAAACTGATAGGCCGCAGGCACCTCCCACACCGCAAAAGCTTTACCCTTTCGGGACCATCCGGTATTAATCCGCCGTTAGGCGGGCTATCCCTGAGTGCGGGGCAGTTACCAACGTGATACTCAGCCGTTCGCCGCTCCCAGGACATTGATCATAAAATTCTACTAGGAAGTAGGAAAAAATTCTAATGAACTGTATCTGATAATACAGTGAATGAATTTTTTCCGTACTGACAACGTAGAATTTTTATGAGCAAAGTCCTGGGCGCTCGACTTGCATGTATTATACATACCGCCAGCGTTAACCCTGAGCCAGGATCAAACTCTTCATAAATATGTGCGCGTAGCGCACATCTGAGAATTTGTTAACGCCGGAAAGACAGACGATGTGTCGGACTTTCCGCCGTAAGACTCAAAAGTTTTCACTTTGATTTATAGTGCAATTTTCACCTAAAAGATAAATTTTACACTTTAAGAATTTGTGCTCACGCTATGCGCTCGCACATTTCCTCTACTACATCCTAGATGTTAAAGGTCAATTAAGCTTCAGCAGTCTATTTAAAATAACCTGTAAAGTCAACGCCTTTTTAAAGAGAAATATCTAAAACAAAAACTCGACCAAGCCAACATTCCATCCTCAAGTCAACCACAAGCAGCTGAATCATTCCTGGAATTCTGCTATACTCAAT
Organism: uncultured Candidatus Peribacteria bacterium; assembly: GCA_964499425.1. Lineage (GTDB taxonomy): Bacteria > Patescibacteriota > Gracilibacteria > UBA1369 > LOWO2-01-FULL-3 > JAQBYK01. The sequence continues at coordinate 715 of CAZCLD010000042.1, forward strand.
CAGATATATTTTAGTAAACACTTAAAAATGTCAGCAAAAAAACAAAACCCAATAACTGATGGGATTCAAGGGTCAGTACTCGTTCCTACTGTGATTGAAAAAACTCACCAGGGCGAAAGAGCCTTTGATATTTACTCCAGACTTTTAAAGGATCGTGTAGTCTTTTTAGGCACTGGTGTCGACAGCCACGTAGCAAACTTAATCATCGCACAATTACTTTTTCTAGAAAACGAAAGCTCAAGCAAAGATATCACTATGTATATACATAGCCCCGGAGGGCATGTAACAGCTGGTCTTGCGATTTATGACACCATGCAATACATCAAACCAGACGTCTCAACTGTCTGCCTTGGAATGGCTGCATCAATGGGTGCTGTATTGCTCGCCGGCGGAGCAAAAGGAAAAAGATATGCTCTTCCAAACTCAGAGATCATGATCCATCAACCACTTGGAGGAACAGAAGGACAAGCTTCAGATATTAGAATCCACGCCGACCACATTATTAAAACCAAAGAAAGATTAAACAAACTTCTCGCACATCACTCAGGACAACCAATGAAAGTGATCGAAAGAGACACAGACCGAGATTTTTTCATGTCCGCTGAAGACGGGAAAAAATATGGGCTCATAGATAAAATCATCAACAAAAGACCTGCCTAGACCATAACTTGTCTGTGGCGTTCAGCGTATTCTAAAGCATATTCAACAATCGAAGCTGCAATATTTACTCCAGTGGCCTTTTCTAATTCTTTAAATCCGGGATTAGAATTAACTTCAAGAACAACCGGCCCACCTTTTCCTCTCATAACATCAACTCCTCCATAATTCAAATCCAAAGCCTGAATTGATCTTAGAGCAATAGAGACTTCTTCCTCAGTAATATCACAAGGTTTACCCACACCACCCAATTCTATATTCGACCTAAACTCGCCCCTAGAAGCCGCACGCATCATTGATCCTACAACTCTCCCATTAACAACAAATATTCTAATATCTTTGCCTTTAGAATACTTGACGTACTGTTGCAATAAATAAAGAGGACTATCCCAAAGAAGGAATGATTTAAGAGCACGCATACTTTCGATAATCATAACACCTGCCCCAAAAGACCCGACTGGTTGTTTAAAAATAATTGGAAAACCACCTACTTTATCAACTGCCTGTTTCAAATCTTCAGGCCGCCTGAGAACAACAGTTTTTGGAATAGGAATACCATAGTGATCCAAAATCTGCATTGTCTTAACCTTGTTCTTAGCCTTCAAAATTGATTCATATTGATTAAAAACAAGCAAACCAGACATCTCCATTTGCTCAATCAAAGAAATATGCAAATCAACATTCTTTAGAATAGATGGTCGCGCAATTATCACATCATAGTTTGGGAATGGTTTGCCATCATAATAGATCCAAGGAGATTCCTGGTCATACACCATCTGAAATCGCTGCGAACGAAATATCCTACATGTATGACCCATGTCCCGAGCAATCTTCTTTAACTCCAGCTCTTCCAGAGATGCTCTCTTCCTCAAAGAACGATAAGATAGAATACCAATTTTCATAAAGCAATTTTGAAACAGAAGAAGTCTATAGTTTTTATTTGCAAAGTCAAGATGCCCAAGGACTTGCATTGAATAACAAATGGTGGTATAATAAACAAAAGAAAAATAAACATGAAAAAAACATTCTTATACTTTCTACTGGCAGCGACCTTGGTCATTCAAATACCAATGATCGCTTTTGCGGAAGAAGCACCTCCGTCAATTAATTTCGCCTTTGATGACGATGAAGACGACGCTCCACCCACACTCGGTGAAATCACAATACCAGAGCCAGAGGCCCCTGTTATTCCAGCCCCAACGGTTGTCACTCCACCAGTAATTCCCCCAACAGTCACAACCCCACCGGTAACCCCAAATCCTGTAAACGCAGCCGCAACACTAGCTACAAACAATTCATCTACAAGTATTTCTCAAACTGGCCCAGAAACAGGATACCTTATAGTACTAAGTTTAATACTAGGCTACATTTCAACTAAGCGCCTAAAAAAACCTTCGAAAGAAGAAGCCTAGAACAAACTTAGTCGGTGAAGTCATATTCTGCCATAGCGTATTCGCTTACAGAACCATTTGCATACTGAGCACTCACCAAAAAGGTAACAATATGAGCACCTCCAAAATCAGATGAAATAGTTTTATCCTCTTTTGTAGGATAGTGCACTTCAATAGTACTACCTCCACCCATATGCGATACGAGATACAACTCCGGGACTGCACCAACGGGATGATCCCAAGTTAATCTCATTTTAGACCCCTCCATTCCTACATTTAAGTTGATTGGTGGTAAAGCTACAAATGCCGCAGTAGTACCTTGAACTTCATTGGAATAGTAGATCTGATTATCGTCATTATTATATTTCGCACCCACCTTTATATAATATTTAGTTGAGGGGTTTAAACTCCCAAGATTAGCACTTGGAAGCATAGCTGAAGCATCCATGGGTAATACAGCTACAGGAGTTTTGGCACCACCATCAGAGACAGTCCCATAATCAATAAGATAATGAGTTAAACCCGCCTTCGAACTAGGTTCAGTCCAGCTAAAAGCAAATTCGCTTGCACTAGTAGTACCAATTAATAAAGCACTTGGACTATGCGCAAGAATCGCTGCAGCATCAGCATCTGCCGCTGCCTGCGCGTCTGCCGCTGCCTGTGCGTCTGCCGCTGCCTGTGCTGCTTGTGCATCTGCCGCTGCTTGTGCTGCTGCTGCATCCCCTGCAGCATCCGCTGCTACGTCAGATTGCGCCTGAGCCTGTGATTCACCCGCAGCACCCCCGGTAACAGAACTCGGCACTTCATCCTTTTTCCCCAGTTTAACCCAAATCACGTAATAATTCTCTAGCGGGATACTCAGGTCACTAACTTCCACAAAATTCTCAGCGTCCTTCATTTTATATATAGATTTAACCCTATCCTTATAGGGTTCAACTACATTGTTCAAATTTGGATCATGCGCAGCAATAAGCACCCACCCCTTTTCATCATCAGCAAGAGGGCTACTAACATTGTAAGAAGATTTTTGCTCAGAAGTTTTTATACAATAAGTTTCCGCATCCTTGCGCACAATTACTATAAAAGCCTGACCAGCCTTCACCTTATAGGAGAGTTTTTCAGGCACAATTTTGGTAGCATCTCCAAACGGCCCCTCGGGATACGTATAAAAAGTCTTTTCATCAGCATTGTACTCAGCAAAAAGCAGTCTCTCAACACTTGGACTTACACATTTAACCAATTCATCCAGACTATACTCCTGATCAACATATACATAATTAACGCCCTTCTTCAACGAGGTAGGGTTTCCCGTAAACAAAGCCTTTCTTGAGATGTAAGCACTTTCATCAGCTTCGTCGAATTCCAAAAATCCCTGTTTCCCCTTCTCTATCATTCCTTTCATCGTAGATGATCCCATTGAAAGAGCCGGTGGTTCATCATCACCATTAGAATCAAAATAGTAGTACCCAGATATAGCAAGGAACAATACTAGCACAAGAGAGACAAGAGAGAATTTTCTTTTTGATATTTGCATTTGATTTTAGGGTTTATTTTTACCTAATGACATTATACAACATTCCGCCACAATGGTCAACGGCTCTGCAACACAGATGAAATTACTTTGTTATAATGGCAATATGAAATTTAAGACAATCATTGCATTAATTATTGCTGTCCCCATTGCACTGAGTGGATGTGGAGGAGAAGATACGGATCAAGATACAAATCAAAGTACTGACACAAGCGGAAAACTAACCTTTGAAAGCAAGGACTTCAAGATTCTTTATCCACAAGACTGGGAAATTATTACTCCCAATAATTTCACATCAAATGTGCCAGCAGAAATCGTGGTTGCATTTCGTAATAACATCAAAAACGAAGTATTCACCGCAAATGTAAACATAAGCAAGACCGAGCTCACAGAAGAGATTTCTTCTAAGGATTTCGCATTAAGTAGCATTTCAAAGGCACAAAACAGTATAGTTGAGTATAAAGAGAAAGAAAGAAAAACCTTCAAACTCCAAATCAGAGGAGAAACAATCGAAACATATATAATTGACTTCGAAGGCAAGAAATCAGCATCAGCGGAAATAGTGCATTTCAAAAACCTATATATAGCTGATAACGAAAAAGGCTATATCGTAACAGGAGGATACCTCCCCTACGAGGACGGAAGTGTAGTAAAACTAATTTCAGATATGCTTGAATCCTTTTCTTTGGAGTAAGCATATCTGCTTAAATAAATTCTACCCCTTATTCCTTAACCAAATAAATATGGTAGAAAATGCAATGAAGATTGCTGAGATTCTCGGTCCTATAGTGCTATTAATGGGCCTCTCGATGCTAATCTATGCTCCTCAATGGCGCAAACTGCAAGACAGATGGGCAAAAGATCATTTTGAGTTATTCACTATGATGCTCCTGTCTGGAATCCTAGGCCTGATAATCATCAACATGTACAACGTATGGGAATGGAATATTTGGCTCATCGTCACTATATGTGGTTGGTCTGCATTTCTTAAAAGTGTCGTTTACTTCCTTCTTCCTGGATCCACATGGAGAGCACTGCTAAAAATGGGAAAAAACATGATATATCTCGGAGGCCTAGTCGCATCAGTTGTTGGTGCGATACTTAGCTACTACGTTTACCTAAAATAGACATTCATGCCGCCACGCATCGCCAGTTTAAGCAAAAGAATTGAATTCACAGATGACGTGGTAGAACTTCATTTTGAAAGTGAAGATTTATTTAAATTTGAGGCGGGACAATTTGTGACCTTCAAAATTGAGGACCAAGTCCCGCCTTGTTTTAGGGCTTACTCTATTTGTACCTGCCCAGGAGAAAACAAAAACCACTTTGCCACTTGTTTGAAAGTCATAGAAGGAGGTCGTGGCAGCAATTGGCTAAATTCCTTAAAAATTGGAGACAAACTAAACTTCATCGGTCCAAGCGGAAATTTCACATTTAAGAATCCTGAAAAGAATGCATTTTTCATAGCAACTGGGACAGGAATAACTCCACTCATCTCAATGATCAGTGATCAACTAAAAAATGGAAACAAAAATCAGATTCATCTCTTATTTGGACTCAGACACATCAGTCATATCATTTATAAAGACTTCTTCGATGGACTCGTAGCAAAATACTCCAATTTTTCTTACGAGATTACTCTCTCCCGTCCTGAAAATGAAAGCTGGAAAGGAAAGGTCGGCCGAGTAACAAAAACTCTAAATGAATGCGATTTAGACCCTAAAAACACCGATTACTACATCTGCGGTTTGAAAGCAATGATCGAGGAGGCAGAAGAGATTCTCAAAAGCAAAGATGTGCCAGAGGAAGCGATCCATTTGGAAAAGTATGATTGAAGGGGCTGCGCCTTTCTCTTCACACATGGTGCCCAGGGCGGGAATCGAACCCGCACTCTATTGCTAGAACGGGATTTTAAGTCCCGCGCGTCTACCAATTCCGCCACCTGGGCCAGTCTTCAAACGCCATTATACATATAATTTTAAAACGCTGCTAGCAACCCCCAGCCTGTTGATTAATCCTTCGTTTTATGGTATAATCACAAGGTAAAATTGTATTCTCATGCCATTCGAAAAACCCTCAACAAGACAAAGACTAGCCAATAATTTACCTCCAGGTTTTGAGGAAGGTGCTTCGGTTGGACTAGCTCCCCAAGCCATTACTAAATTCAGTCCACATTTCTACTCCGGACCACCACCACCTACTGCACCAGGCCTAAAATCCATGGAAGGAACCGAGACAACGAGATATTACACTCCCATTTTCCAAGGGAGGGTAGATCAAGCCAAACTAAGATTGGAAGGTGCAGGCATACTGATAGACCAAGATGGTCGTGCTCAAGTCATGAGTTCTAGGGGAAAAAAATACGAAATGACGCCAGAGAACATGCGAGGTCGCGGAGCAGGAAAAATCAAAGAGACACTCACAACTTATAGAACCATCGCCGTTGATCCAAGCATAATTCCTCTAGGATCATGGGTTTACGTAGATTATGGAGACACCCACTCGTACACAGGGTGGTATCGAGCAGAAGACACCGGAGGAGGAATAAAAGGCAATCAAATTGACATTTTTACAGGTGTCGGAAAAGAAAACTACAGAAGAGGTGGCAGAGATATCCCCAGCAGAGCAAAAAGAATCGTATGGTTCGAAGATGGCAAAATACACACTGAGAAAGGTGTCCGCAGAGAAGAAGCCGTACAAACATCAGTACAAGCAAGAGATGATGTCGAACACTCCACTGCAATACAAGCAGTAGCCCCAAAACCAAGCGGCGAAATTCATGGAAAATACTTAGAGCGAATCAAGGAGGTTACACCAGAAACAGCTGAAAAAGATCATCAAAGACTTTCAACAATTAGCATTGAAGAATTACGCACCAGTAACTTAGTACTTACAGAAAAACCAAAAGAACCGCTAAAAAGAGCTGAGGGGCTAAGAGATGAAACCGCCAGACGCATAGCCGCCTTCACCAGCAAATACGAAAATGATTGGTACACAATTGATTACCAAAAACAAGATCGCGGAAGAACCAAACGTTCTCACGAGATGAACACAGGCCTAGGTGAAATCTGTGCAATTGATCCTGACATAACCAATCTCATGGTAGACCGTGGAGGAGAAATAATCATGTGCCACAGAGGGATAGTCCCTAACGGCAAACACAAGGGAAGGCTAGCATTCCTAGATGAATCAAACAACTATGTGGCTACACATACCGGTGATCGCTTCAAAATTCTCAACAATGAAGAGACCAACATAAAAGATCAAAATGCCCTCACCACCTACATCGGCAAATTTGACACAGATCAACAAACTCGAACAGACTACAAAGAAGAATATCGCCGACAAGTAGAACTCTCTGAGTCCAGCGCTGAGTTTTATCAAGAAAGCGACATCGACAGATTCTTAAAGAACAGAGACAGTGTAAAAGAAAAACTAGACAAAGGGCTTACCGATCAAAATAGGGCAGCATCCCAGATTCCAGAACCAGAGAGCGTAGATGAGATCCCAGCCAAGGGCAGTGACACAATCAGACTGGTAGTTGGCGGCGATGGAGACGGCAAACGAAGAGCAGAATTTCTTGCATTAGTCAACAACGTAGACGCTGATCTAACCCTTGAGCTTGGAGATATGAGCCCTACCGGAGAAAAAGCCAAACTTGATGAATACCTCAAACAATACGGAGATAGATTATTCGCTGTAGCAAAAGGAAATCACGACAAAGAAAACTACAATGAAGATTTCAAAGACAGGTTGCCAAACATAAAAAAAGATAAAGATTGTTATAGCTTCTCACAAGGACCAACAACATTCGTAGTATTCGACAAAGGGACACAAACAATTACCGATGCCCAAGTAAAGTTTTTTGAAGCGAGAACAAAAGAAGCTACAGGCCCAGTAATCCTAGTAAATCACGTACCTCCATATCAACACGCATATGGAGCTGGCCTAGGAAAAAAAGGAGAAGAACACGAGCTCAATAATTTCGACAAAATTCAAGAAATAGCCAGAACCAATCTCAAAGAAAGACCTTTTTACATCTTTTCTGGACATGACCACTTTCACCAAGTGATTGGCAACTACTTAAATCCTGGCGGGAAAGGCGCTGCTTACTATGGTCTCGACGGAAAACGTCTCCGCTCAGTCCCCTCAGCGGCAGTAGTTGATTTAGACAAAAAGACAGGCCAAATCAAACATGTATATTTTAGAAGCGCTCGCTCAGGGTTTACAAAATCACTCCCCCCATTACAACATGCTCTAGCTTCTGGAAATAAAGGCAAGCTAGAACAACTTAGACCAAAAAGTATTGAGCAGTACTCCGGAGATATGATCACAGAAGTTAGTGAGACAGAAAGTGTAGTCGATCAAATCACGAGAAAGCTTTCACCAAATCAAATCGCAATGGCTCGTATTATCGAAGAAGAATTCAAGGCTGTTGGATTACCGAACTCCATCATCGCAGCTGCAATAGTTAATGCTCACTCTGAGTCAGGACTTCGAAATATCCAGTCAACTTGCCGCAGCTCTAGAGGACCTGGCGGCCGAGAAGATAGCTGGGGATTATTTCAGGTAAACATCCCCGCTAGAAGAGGGCGAGTAACAGCAGAGCAAATGCGAGACCCCCGACTAAACTGCAGAGAGATCTTAAGAGAGGTCACAGGAAGGCGAGGAAAGAGGTTAAGAACAGCTGCAGCGGCAGGCGCTTCAGTCAATGAACTCACAGCAATATTCTGCTACGACATTGAACGCCCAGCAAGAAGAGTCACAAGCGCACCGAAACGCGGAAGAAAAGCACTAGCATTCTTTTCAAAAGGCGCAAAGCGCAAAGACGCTATACAAGAAACCGGCACAGCCTATGCCTCAAAAGGTCCTGTTAAAGAGAAAATTGATGTTGGGATGAGATACAAAGCAGTAGTCGATCTGAAAGATAATCAGGATAGATGGATTGTAGGTAGCAGTACAGCTGTTGGACTAGCTAGCCACACAAAAAGAGATAGCGGAGTAATTGGGCTGGTAGACGCAAGAGCTGAAACCTTTTACAGCAAATTCACCAAAGTCGTTTGGCCTCGCATACAACACCTCAAACCTCCAAAAGAAGTTGTACTAACCGGGTTGGCCGTTAATGGACTCTGGAACAACACAGATCGTAGAATGAGAGAAACAATTGATGGTTATATGAAATTAGTAAGATTCTTCGAAGGAAAAGGTGTCAAAGTTAAAATAGCAACAGTTCAAGCAGCTAGAGGAAATGGCCCACAAACTCGAAGATTCAACGAAACAATTCGCCAGCAATATCCGCAATACTGCTTGGATCTTGCAAAGCACATTGAAACACCCGACGGAAAACAAATCAGGCGAGAATATGCTACTTCAGACGGAATACACGTAAACAGTAAAGGCAAAAGGCTCTTTGCAGCAATTATTGAAGGAAGACAACTCGCGTAACCTACTTTTTTACAAAAAGCGTCTGTGTCGGATAAGCCATGTCAATTTTGTTCTTCGTGAATGCATTAACTATAGCAAAGTTGATTTCTTCCTGTTTGTCCATGAAAACAGCATAATCACCTGATTTCACGAGATAAACAACTTCGAAATTCAAACTAAAATCTCCAAAACCTTGAAAGTGACACCTCACAAACTCCACGTCTTTAACACCTTTAATAATCTTCTCAATCAAAGCATCAATTTCCTTAAGCTTTGCAGGTGAAGTCTCATAAGTAACACCCACATTAAAATTAATACGCCTCTGCTTCATCTTCTTGAAATTCTGAACCCTTGCACTAGTCAGCTCTTTGTTAGAAATAATCAACTCCTCACCTTGCAAAGTTTCCAAACGAGTAGTCTTTAGACCAATCTTCTTCACTATCCCCCGATCCGGCTCAATCACAATGTAGTCTCCAACTTTGAAAGGCTTATCAAAGACAATTGAGAAAGAAGAAAAAATATCCCCCAGAATATTTTGAACCGCCAAAGCTATCGCAACACCACCAATCCCAAGACCAGCAATTAAAGAAGTAATATCAAAACCAAGATTAGACAAGACAAGCAAGAATCCTATACTCCAAAGAAGAATTTTAATAACAAGCCTCATCCCTTGAAAGGCAGAAGCATCTTCATTCCCCTTTTTCTTGGCCATTTTCCGAAGACCAAAGTCTACCAGCCCCATCAAAAAACGAATGAATTCATATATAAAAACGACCACAAAAACTCCATGAATCCAAACAACAACACTCTCACTCAAAGAAAGCATCATCAAAGGAAAGTACAAAGCCAGAATCACATAGAAAAACCAGTGAATCTGCTCAATAATACCAACCAAGGAATCATCAAAATCATTCGACGTCTTTTTTGCAAGCTTATCAAGCTTCTTAACCACTACCGTTTTAAATATCTTAAACACAATAAAAAGCCCTACAAACCAAAGCAAAGCAACTGCAAAATCTTGCACCGTATTCTCCCCCACTTGCATAGCTAAAATTTCTTGAAACTGTTCCATACAAGAGAAGTATACTAAAACTTCTCTAAATTTCCATAGAACTTATCAAACTGCATTCGCTGGGAATCAGCAATCACCTTGGATTTCACTAAAACCGAAGTCGGAGCATCTGGATCGGAAAAATCATTAAACATCATTCTATCATCCGTATCTGAAAAAATAATCCACTTCCCTTTATAATCAACTTTCAAACGTTCAATATTACTCTGAAATTTATTCATATCATTCTTGCGCAACATACACTGAGTATAAGGCCCCAGAGTAGTACAAATGGCGCGATTTTTGGCACCAATTCCATAGCGATTCTCGCGAAATCTAAAAACCGGATCCATTCCTCCCAAAACCGGCACAAATCCCTCCAAATCACCAAAATCCAAACAAGTACTATACCTAAGCTGAGACATCATAATATAAAGATCTAAAATCTCACTCTTACTAGTAACAACCTTAAAATCATCAACTGCCTCAGTTGGAACATCCAATATTGGAGTGACATTCTTGAGCTTTTTAGCCAATCTTTGATCAGTCCTACCCCGCAAAGCCACAACCTTCGTTAAAGTGTCCAAAGATAAGGCGGTAATACCTGATTTATCTTTTCTAACCATACTCAGAGCCTTCAACCGATCAAAAGCACGATAAACATGGTTTTTGTTTAGCCTCGTACGTTTTATAAGAGACCACACGCTCAAAGCCGGCTCTCTCAAAACCTCCTGATAAACAATCGCCTCAGGTTCAGTTAGTCCCGCCTCGAGAAGTAACTCCTTCAATTGCTGTTCAAAAGACATAGAAAGTATTGATCATGAGTCGCACATTAAAGCA
>CAZCLD010000043.1:0-11467 GCA_964499425.1 uncultured Candidatus Peribacteria bacterium
CCAGTGAGAATCATGGCGGGAAGGTCGAGACGGCCCGCGGCCATCAACATCCCAGGGGTAATCTTGTCACAATTGGTGACACCGACCCATCCATCAAATGAGTGAGAGACCATCATTATCTCAACATTGTCAGCGATGTGGTCGCGAGAGGGTAGGCTCAGGCGCATTTCTGCGTACATTGCTATACCATCACATACAGCTGGGACGCCCCATACAAAGGGGACTCCGCCAGCATCTTTGATACCACGTTTTACCTCTTCTGTTAGTTCATTGAGATGAACGTGCCCGGCAACTACGTTTGTATATGAGTTTGCTATACCAATGAATGGCTTCTTAAAATCGTTGTCCTGCAGTCCGCCCGCACGAAGCAATGAACGGTGGGGCATTGTTTCGATTCTGTCTTTTAATATGTCTGATTTCATATTTTAAATTAATAGATTGGGGTACACCATTTTTCATATCCCTTCAACTCGGTCATTACAGCTTTGTCATAGAGGTCTTTTAGCTGCTTTGTTATCGGGCCCATTTTGCCATTTCCAATTTTCTTTTTGTCTACGCTGGCTATTGCAGTCACTTTTGCAGCTGTACCTGATAGGAATAATTCATCAAATTTGTACAGCTTGTCTTTCTTGAAATTCTTTTCTTGGACTTTGAGTTTGAGCTCCTTTTTTGCGATTTTGATCAAACTATCTCTTGTGATGCCATCTAAAATGCTTGCAGTGGCTGGGGGAGTCCAGATTACTCCGTTTTTTATTCCAAAAATATTGGCACCGCTTGCTTCACAGACATTTCCCTTTGCGTCTAAGAAAATTGGCTCATCAAAGCCTTTTCTTAAGGCTTCCGTTTTTGCGAGAGCACCATTTGCGTAGGCACCTGTGCTTTTTGCTTTGGTTGGAATGATATCATCGCCGAATCTCGTCCAACTGGTTATGCAAGTATTCAAGCCTTTATCAGCCGTGAAGTAATTTTTTAGAGAGATCATATAAATGGCGAGATCATCGTCGGGATTGTCGAAGCGTGGTGTCAATAAAGTCGAAGCTGCGTAAAGAGTGGGCCTTATGTATACGTCTTCTCTGACCTTATTCCGCTTAACCAATTTGCTTATTACCCCTTTGAACTCCGGATATGAGTAGTCAAATTTCATTCCTAAAAGTTTGGACGAATTTTTTAATCTTTTGTGGTGATCTTCAAGCCTAAACAAGAAAAGATTCTTTTCTTTGCGATGCCAGAATCCACGAATTCCAGAGAAACATCCCAATCCATACTGAATAGCTTTGCATTGTATTGAAACTTTTGCGTCTTTTGTTCTAATAATTTTTCTTTTCAAGTATGCGTACGGAAATGTTTTTGACATATGATTATGGGTTTATTTTTTGTGATATAAGAAATTGTAGCATTTTTCAAAGGCACTTACTGAAGCTACTATTACATCTGGTGACGCGGCCTGCGCAATGATACGATTTCCTTTTTTGTCTGCAGCGGTTATTACAACTTTCACAGCTGCCTCAACACCACCAGTAAATATTTCTACGTTATAATCTACCAGCCTAACCTCTAGTTTGTCGTGATCTTTTATGGCCTTTCTCAGAGCGCTTATTAAAGCGTCTACTGCACCAACCCCCTTGGCTTGTTCTATCAATATTTTGTCTCCATACCGAACCTTAATGCTAGCCTCTGCTTCCTTGTATTTAGAAGTTTTGGCTTCAAAATCAATTACTTCGAGATGCTTTTTTTTCTGGTTGTTCTGATCGAGCTGCTCTTCAATAATATTTTGGAAATCTTGTTTGGTGATGGTTTTGCCTTTTGTCTCAAATTTGCGGATGTTTTCAACTACCCCTTTGAGAACTTGCTTACTCAAATTGATACCAAACTCCTTCTGGATTATTTTTTTGAGTTCCTTTTCCGAAGGAATTTTTTTCCAAAGAATTTTTCCACGATCTCTCACACTCTCAGACTGGATTTGATAGAGCTTGTATTTCAGATAATTATCTACTTCAGACAAATTTGGATCAATAGTCGGGGGATCTGGTATGATTTTTACGGCTGACTTTGGATCTTTGAGTCCATTGCCTGTTGCTACACACACTATAGTGTCGTTCTTTTTGAATAGCCCTTTTTTGCTTAGTTTTGCAACTGCTGCAATAGGGAGTGCTCCCGATGGCTCAACAAATATGGCCTCTTCTCTTGCTAATGTTTGTTCAATTTCAAGCACTTCATCATCAGGAATGCTTACTGCATGTCCCTTTGAGTCTTTAAGGCCTTTCAAAACTTTCATCCCATCAAATGGCATACTGACAGCAACAGCACTACACACTGTATGTGGTTTTTCTATTGGCACTAATTTTTTGCTTTTTGAATTAAAGGCACGAACAATCACATCGCAGCCTTCCGGCTGTACTGCTATCAATTTCGGGAGCTTTTTGATTAGTTCTAGCTTGTGTAGCTCAACGAAACCTTTCCAAATTGCGGAGATGTTTGTGCCAACTCCTGCAGGACATACTAAATAATCTGGAGCTCTCCACCCTAATTGTTCGGCTATTTCGTATGCCTGTGATTTTTGACCCTCTAACCGGAAAGCGTAATCACCGGCCAAATAGAATCCGTTTTTTTCCGCCATCTGCTCTGCAAGCTTGGCGCATTCTGAGTATGTCCCTCTGACTTGAATTATTCGAGCACCATATGAAAGTGTTTGGGCTAGTTTCCCGATTGGTGTCCCTTCTGGGACCAGAACATAGCATGGTAGTTTTGCCTGGGTGCAATATGCCGCGACAGATGCTGCCATGTTTCCTGTGGAGGCGAAACAGACAGCTTTCGCGCCCATTTCTTGTGCCTTGGTTATTTCCACCAATGTACCTCTGTCTTTGAATACTCCCGTAGGGTTTGCCCCTTCATTTTTTATGTAGAGATTATTGAGTTTGTATTTTTTTGAAAGGTTTATGCAGTGATGTAGAGGCGTACCTCCTTCGTTTAAGGTTATGATTTTTTCAAGATTTATAATTGGATAGAAAGTAAGGTACTTGAGCGCAGAAATCGGAGAATGCTTGAGAGCGTAGAGGTTTAATCGCCGTTTTATAAAATCATAATTGTAAACTACGTCAAGAGAGCTGCCGCATTTGAGGCATTTTGTGCAAGTGGTGTGTTCATCAAACTGTGCTTTGCACTTGATGCATTTCAAGGTGTAGAAGTTTTCGTTTAGTGTGACCATGGTTGCAATTTACAAATTTTGCTTTTCAAATAAAAAATCCTCTTTGGGTATCCAGAGAGGTTATAGCTTATACGCCCGAGCGCCTCTCTAGACTAGAGGATAATAATTATCACTGAAATAATTAACACGAGACGTTTCATCGTTCTGATTTTAGCAGGAAAAACAGCATTGTAAAGCTACTTTTCCTGTTTGTTTTTGACCATGTGGATAATCGGCCCCACTCCTGCGAGCAGACCACCTGCAATTGTTAAGTATAAACCCAGACCAACTTGCAACTTTATTGTTTCATCCACATTCGCAATGATGATTGAATAATAGTCAAAAATTCCAACTGCAAGAATTACTGCTGCAAAAAACAATGAGATCCATATCGGTATTTTCTTTATTAGCAAGAATAGAATCAACAGTGCGGCGGCACCAGCGGCTATCATCCAGTCTGGGGCTTCATATGCCTTAAGGTGGATTCCTAGAGCATGGTCCCAATCAAAGGCTCCTCCGACCAGAACTGTCACACCACCCGCGAGGCCTATAAATCGGCCTAGTTCCTTTTTATTTGTCATAATTTTTCATTAAATGATTTGAGGGTATCAGTAAAGTTTTGATTTGATAGGTAATCAGAACCAACATTAATTACTTTAGCAAAAGATGCGCGATCTATGAAGGCATTTGGGTTTAGATTCCCGGTTTCTCCGGCACCAGTAAAGATGCCTGCCAAGTAGGAGGCCATCGCATCTCCTGATAATGGGTCGTCAGCCGAAATGTCCGGGAATGTGCCAGACATATAGTCAACAGAATCTAATCCAAAAATATCATTTACCATCTTAACAATATCTCCGCGTGGTGCTGATACGTTCCAATCGTTATATGTTCCTCTATTTAATCGATCTAGGCCCATTTCGTCTAATGCTATTAAGTAGCCTTCGTACCAGGGAGCTCCATCTGTCGGGACAGGACCTATGCCCGCCGCGCACATTGTCATTTTTAGAGCTTGAGCGTAAGTAACTTGATCACCCGGCCCAAAATACCCGGTTAGCCCATTGTCATCACTGTAGCCGTTAACACAACCTTCTTTTCGGGTAGTCATAACATCATCCCAATACCACTCTGGATCCTGATCAAACTCAACGTCATAAAACTCAACTGGATTTTCCCCGAAAATATTTTCGTGATCGACCTGGTCTAAAACAATTCTAATATTATCAAGTACAGACCAGATTTTTTCCTCAGAGGCTCCAAATTCAACAAGACCTCTGACATCCTCCCATAGTTCCTCAACTTTAAACCTGAAGGCATCTGGAATAACTGTTTCCTTAGTTCTGTTTGCAAGTTCTTCTAATTCTTTTTCGTAGTACTGTACATCATGAAAATCAAAATCCATTTTCTTTAGAACTGCTGCCTGGTTGTCGAGGTAGCTGTTTGCAAGTTCTTCACCAAAAACACCCACACTGTTCATAACATTGGCAATAATTGCATCGGCAATTTCATCTTCAAGATAAACTGCAAGTTCTTCCATGAGAACGGAACTAACAGTGCGGAAGATTTCGTCCATCATTGCTTCATCCAAGTTCTCCATGAAAAAATCATCTACATAATCATACTGGATGTCTCCATAATATTTGTTGTAGTCGTCTTCAAAATTATATTCCTCCTCGTAATAAGGATCGCCATATGCCCAGCTTTCCACTATTACTGCTTCTTCGGGGATAAGAGCTAGAAGCTGCTCAGCAACATCTTCATTTTCTTCTAGGTACATTGATAAAATATCCAAATTATCCATAAATGCCATCTCTAAACCGTCCAAAATGTCCCAGTATTCATTCATTTCATACGGATCATCTAATCCTGCGTCGATTTTTTCTAACATTTTTTCTAAAACAACCCTTGCTTCTGGTGCAAGTGGTTTGAGATTGGTGATTGCTTTAATCACAAAAGGATCATCAATTTCAAGAATGGTTAGAGCCTCTACAAATGTTTCCGCTATATCGAGGTCTCCTAGAATCCATTCGATTTCCGCCCGCATATCTCCTTCGAACCAATAAACATCTAGGTTCTGCCAAGCATAGTCTACTACACCCCATGGATAGGTCTTCCAGAATGAATCTAATATATCGAAAATTTCCTCGAGATCAGCCGAATAATCAACATTCCAAGCCTCATCAAGATAGGTTTGTTGCTCATAACCATAGTCGTAGTATTCATCACTATATTCAATCGCGTCCCTGGCCAAATCGTAGAGTGGGCTTATTTTTTCATTGCTCAAAATCTCTTCTAAGTCCGCGCTGACTCGTGCAAGCTCTTGCTCAACATCTGCAGGCATTTCAACTCCCATGTATCCATATTCCTGATAAATCATTTCTATTTCCTGTGCCATCCAGAAGAGATCTTCTATTTCGTAATAAAGATCGTAGTAATCCAAAGCCATGTCATCCCACTCTCCTTCATCCCACTCATAGTCATACCAATAATCATCCCAATCTTCTTCTTCCCATTTTCCGTCATCCCATTCCCAATCATCCCATTCCTCGGTATCCCAGTTGTAATCATCCCAATCTTCGTATCCGTAGTCATAGTCGTAATCATAATCGTCGTTGTACCAATCGTAGTCATAATCTACGTATTCCCATTCATCAAAACTGTAATAGTCAACTTCTAAGACTTCACAATACTGACTAAGAGCGTAACCCTCTCCATCATAGCAAGTTTCGCAAAGCTCCTTTCCTCCTTCAAAATCCTCAAAAATCTCTTCTTCACAATAAAAACCGGTTAGTTCTAAATAATCATCGTAATTTGTGTAGATACTTGTATCGATAGTCTCGTATTCACCGCAAGTATCTGAAGACAAAACTCCATCTGTATAACAAAGTTCGCACGCTCCTCCAAGAAAGACACATTCTTCGCCATCGCCCCCAATTGCTGAGGCTGTACTTATTTGTGTCATAACTAAGAGGCCAGCTACTAAGACGCAGCCTAGGATTTTTTTCTTGAACATTTTTAGTGGGTTAAATGCTTGATTTTCTATGAAAGGATACGTTGATACTAGCATGGGGTTTCATTTTTTTCTATATTAGCTATAATCCCAGTGCTTTGAAATACGGGCAGGTACCAGAGTGGTCAAATGGGGCAGGCTGTAAACCTGCTGGCTCCGCCTTCGGGGGTTCGAATCCCTCCCTGCCCACCAATCAATATGAAGAATAAAGAAAACATACCGCTTATTATAGGGATTGCACTGCCTCTTTTGATGATTGTCTTTGTGGCTGCCTCAATATATGTCCCTAGATGGTTTACCGACCCTCCTCAGTATGATTTCTTATATAGTAATGCGGATTATTATCGTTTGGACTATGATTATGAGGTTGTGGACGGTCGTTTGATTAAGATTTATAGTGCAACAGACAGGGATATTTCTGAGTCCGACCTTCTTATAATTGAGGAGGAAGCAGTATTTTATCTACATGATCTCAGCGAGAATGAGAGCGAGAAGATCAGTTTTGACCTAGCCTCCGATTTGATTTTGGATGATAGCAAGGAGTCACCTGATGGTTACAAAATTGAAAGAGGAAGTGGGGGAGGAATGTTTGGGAATAACAATTACAATAAACTCTATATAAAGGGTAATGGCTCTAGTCGGAAATTAGACTTAGAGAGAGGTACGGGCTATCGCTATTACGATTTCAATTTTATAGGCTGGATAACCGAATAATATGAATAAACAACATCTTTTAGATCTAGTTAAGAAGGCTGCAGCAGCAAGTGTCGCTTCGAAAAAAGAGCTGGTTGACGCTTACGAGAGCGGGCTTAAGAAAGAGGAGAAACAGATAGCTCTTTCCAAGGTTTTGTATGGCCTCGGTGGTTTGATAGTGGTTTTAGGTATATCCTTTTTGGTTTTCCAAAATTGGGATGTCCTGAATACCTTTACTAAAATTCTTGCGACTTTGGGAAGTGGTATTTTGGCTTATGTAATTGGAGTTATTTTGCATACTAAGAAATCTCACTATTTTTCAGATGCCTTTTCCTTTATATCACTCCTGGTTATCCCTATTGGTTTGCATGTCACTTTTGATTTAGCGGGATATGATGTGGGGACCGAGGGGTTTCAAAGCGTCATTTCTGCCTTGCTTCTATCTTTGGGTATTGTTTCGTGGGTTGTATTCAAGAGAGGAATATTCGCTGTGTTTTCTCTTATTTATGGAACGTGGTTGTTTTATGCTTTTACGGATTTCCTTCCATTAGGTGAGTTCTGGGAAGGTGAGGAGGAATTCTTTGAATACCGCACACTTGTGCTTGGACTTTCATATATCTTGTTTGGATATTACCAATCAATTAAGGGGAAACTTTCTTTTGTTAATACTTTGTATGGGGTAGGTTTGCTGGGGTTTTTGGGATCATCATTTGCCCTGGGTGGCTGGGGTTCAGACAAGAATTTATTTTGGGAGTTGATTTTTCCCGGGCTTGTTTTTGCAATTGTATTTTTGAGTGTATATCTCAGGAATGGGGTGTTTCTGGTTATGGGATCTCTTTTCCTTATTCTTTATATCTTCAAAATCACTGACGAGTACTTTCAGGAAGGACTTGGGTGGCCGCTCTCTTTAATTTTGATGGGCCTCGCCTTGATTGCGATTGGATATGTTGCAGTTAGAATAAATAGTAGGTACTTAAAGGCTTGACAAATGCAGCTGTGTCGTGTTAATGTTTTAATACGTTAAAATATTATTGTGATGGATGAAGTAACTAAAAGTAAGGAAGCAACTGAGCTTTTTAAGGCCGTGCTTAAGCTTGAGAATGTGTCTGAGTGCAAGAAATTCTTTAGAGATCTTTGCACTGTTTCTGAAATCAAAGCTATGTCTGAAAGGTTCCAGGTTGCTAAGAAAGTTGACCTGGGTGTTTCATATAGAAAAATCAATAAAATGACTGGTGCCAGTACGGCAACCGTTACTAGAGTCGCCCATTTTTTGCATCATGGCATGGGCGGCTATAAGCTTATTCTCAAGCGTTTGGATTCATAAGATACGCTAAGAAATAAGCTTTTGACCGCCAAAATAATGGCGGTTTTTTTATTTTCTAAACAATAATAATCATGAATAAAATAGATCCAAAAATTCTCAAGGGTACTCGCGATTTTTTGCCTAGAGATATGGCTGCGCGAGAGCTTGTGATGAAAAAAATCCGTAAGATTTTTGAACGTTTTGGTTATGACTCAATTGAGACTCCCATAATCTGCCCAGGTGAAACTATTCTCGGCAAATATGGGGAGGAGGGGGATAAGCTTACCTATAATTTTGAGGACAATGGGGGAAGGCAAATTGCTCTCCCCTATGATCTAACTGTGCCTTTTGCGAGATTGGTTGCGGCTAACTGGCAAACTCTGCCAATGCCTTTTAAGCGTTATCAAATCCAGAGGGTTTGGCGTGCTGAGAAGCCTCAAAAGGGGCGGCTGCGTGAATTCTATCAATGTGATATTGATATTATTGGCACAAGAAGCCTCATTTGTGAGGCTGAGATTGCCAAGATAATTACAGTTGTCTTCTCTGAGTTGGGTTTTGAGAACTTTGTTATCAAACTTAACTCCAGGAGACTTCTTAATAGTATTTTGGCTTCTTTTAAAGTGGAGGATTGCCCTTCTACCATTCGGATAATAGACAAACTGGGGAAGATTGGAGAGAAAGGTGTAGTTGAGATGCTCCTAGAAAATGGGCTTAAGGATGCCAAGAAAATCATCAAGTTAATTAGGCCTGAGGGAAATAATGCAAAAACATTTGAGAAATTAAAGGATTTTGACACTAGTGAATTGCAAGAATTTTTCGACAATTGTAAGGAGCTGGGTGTTCCTGAGAAGTCTCTACAATTTGACCCAAGTCTGGCAAGGGGGCTGGACTATTATACTGGGATAAGCTTCGAAGTTTATTGTGGAGGCATTGATCTTGGCGCTCTTTGCGCAGGTGGGCGTTATGACGATTTGTGTTCTATGTTTTGCAACAAGGAATTTTCCGGAGTTGGGGTAGCTTTTGGTTTTGAGAGAATAATGATCGCCCTTAATGAAATGGGGAGCTTGAAGGACACAAGACCGAATAGTCGCGTTCTTATTACTTATTTTGAGGAAGAATTGAAAAGTGATTGCTTGAAGATTTACGAAGATCTGACAAAGGAAATGATCAATTCTGAAGTTTATTTTGAAGCAGCTAAACTCTCGAAGCAATTTGCATATGCTGACAAGAAAGGCATCCCGTTTGTTGTAATTCGGGGTCCTGAAGAAAAGCAAAACGAGACTGTGACAGTCAAAATAATGAAAACGGGGAAGCAAAAAAATATTCCTCGAAATCAATTAACCTCTTACCTAAAAAGTTATTATGAAAACTAAGACACGCATTGCCATTCAAAATAAGGGTCGTCTGATGAAATCTAGCCTTCAATATTTGAAGTCACTTGGATTGAATTTTGATGAAAACAATGATGGCTTGATTATTCCTTGTGAAGATCAGCCTGTTGAGATTATTTGTGCGCGTTGCTCCGACATTCCTACCTATGTTCAAAATTCTGTGGCCGATTTTGGCATCGTTGGTGAAAACTTGCTTTATGAACAGGACTCGAATTTGGCTATTATCGAAAAGCTGAATTTTGGAGATTGTGTGCTCGTGATTGCAGTCCCAAAAAACAGTGCTTTTGAGAAGATTCCTGATTTGTGTGGTGAGAGAATTGCGACCTCCTATCCTCGTTCACTTAAGAAATATCTTAGTAGAAACTGTATTAATGCCTCCATTGTTCCTGTGAAAGGAGCTGTTGAAGCTTCGCCTGCCCTTAACCTTGCTGATGCCATTTGTGACATAACTCAGACTGGCAACACCCTGAGGGAGAATGGGCTTATACCACTCGATCAAGTGTTACGTTCTGAGGCCGTACTTATCGGCAAGTCGAATGGACAATGGCAGAAATTAAAAGATTCATTATGAAGAAGTATTATTTCGATCAAATTAAGGATTTCTCCAACCTCTGTAAACGAGGCAGCAGTGACCCCTCTGAAGTGTTCACCTGTGTGCAATCGATTATAGATAAGGTTGAGCGAGATGGCGACAAGGCGCTTAGAGAATTTACTGAGAAGTTTGATGATTTTGTGGCAGAGGACTTAGAGGTTAAGGCAAGGCCAAGTGTTCCAAAAGAGCTCAGCTCTGCCTTTAAGGCAGCTGCGGAAAATATTGAGAAGTTTCACAAAGCACAAACTGAAAAGGGCAGTGAGATTGAAACGATGCCGGGTGTTAAGTGTTTTCGTGAGTCTCGAGCGATTGAGAAGGTAGGGCTATATGTGCCCGGTGGCAGTGCGGCCTTGTCCTCCACGGTATTGATGTTGGCTATTCCTGCCAAAATTGCTGGCTGCAGAGAGATTATTTTGTGTAGTCCACCTCCTATTTCTGACGAGATTTTGTATGTTGCTTCTTTGACGGGCGTAACTCAAGTTTTTCAAGTTGGAGGAGCACAAGCAATTGCTGCAATGGCTTATGGAACCGAGACTATCCCAAAAGTAGATAAGATTTTTGGCCCGGGCAATCAATATGTCACTGCAGCTAAGATGCTTTTGCAATCTCGGGGGATATCAATTGACCTTCCTGCCGGTCCAAGTGAGTTGCTTGTGATTGCTGACGGCAATTCCCGTAGTGATTTTATTGCTGCAGATCTGCTCTCTCAAGCCGAACACGGAGAGGATTCTCAGGTTGTTTTGGTTTGCACTGATGAAAAGAAGGTTTCTGAAGTACTCTTGGAGATTGAGAAGCAGATAATAATCCTGCCGAGAAGGGAGATTGCTAGAAAGTCTCTACAAAACAGCTTTTCCTTGATCACTCGTAATATTGAGCAATCAATCGAATTCTCAAATCAATATGCACCCGAACACCTTATTTTGAACATTGGTAATCCACGAAAATATGTAAAATTGATTGAAAACGCTGGATCGGTATTCCTCGGGGAATATGCATGTGAATCAATAGGTGACTACGCTAGTGGGACAAATCACACCTTGCCAACTGCTGGTTATGCAAAATCCTATAGTGGAGTTTCTCTGGATAGCTTTGTGAAGAAAATTACTTTTCAAGAGGTTAGTAATGAGGGTGCAAAGAATATTGGGCCGACTGTGGAAACCCTTGCGTTGAGCGAAAAATTAGATGCACATAAAAATGCCATGACTATAAGGCTTAATTCTATCAAATGAACATTTCTGAAATTGTAAAATTAGTTAGACCGAACATCGCGCGGTTAAAACCGTACGAGTGTGCGCGT
>CAZCLD010000044.1:0-11319 GCA_964499425.1 uncultured Candidatus Peribacteria bacterium
AGGTGGTCCTCCCAGATTCAAGCCGGATTTCACGTGTCCGACCCTACTCAGGAACACTCTAGAACTTCACCCTATTTTCACCGACGGGACTATTACCCTCTGTGGTGTAACTTTCCAGATAACTTTGGTTAATAGAAATGTTGTTCATATTGAGGTCCTACAACCCCGCATCTCGTAAGACACGGTTTAGGCTCATCCCTGTTCGCTCGCCACTACTAAGGGAATCTCTGTTGATTTCTTTTCCCCGGCTACTAAGATGTTTCAATTCGCCGAGTTTCCTCGATATACCTATGTTTTCAGTATACCGTGACCTAGCATTACCTAGGTCGGGTTTACCCATTGGGAGATCTCCGGGTCACTGCCTGCTTAACGGCTCACCGAAGCTTATCGCAATTAGCTACGTCCTTCATCGGAGTTTGGAGTCGAGGCATCCACTTTATACTTTTAAGTAACTTATTTTTTATTGATCGATATAAAATTAACTCTATTCTTCCAGAATTCTGGAAGAATAAATTGCAGAGAATCAATTACTTCAACTAGTAATTGATAGAAAAAATATATAATTTTTTTCATTCTCACCTAGTTTTCAAGGAACAAAAAAGGGTGTGTATTGCTACACACCCTCAAAGCTTAGACTTTTTTATAAAATTCACGTCGCAAACCTCGAGAGTATGTAGCCATTTTTTTGCATAAATTGGGTTAAATTTGTTACAAACCTGATTTAATGCCTCATGATTATATGGACCACCCCATAAGAAGTCAATGTCTTTTTTCTAGGTTAGAATAACCCGCCCAAAACACCTACAATTATGGCCTGCAACGTCCCCATTGCATACATAAGAGAGCCAATAAAAAGCACAAAGGCAAGAATAATTATGAATGTATTAGTTCCTCCAGTACCCAGATATCTCTCCGCAAAGCCAATATCACCAGTAAAATTCTTGATATGGCTACGGAACTTCAAAATTATCAAGGCCAGAGGCAAACCCAATACTGCTGCGAGAATACGATCCATATATTTTGTTTAACACCAGACAATTATAGCAAATTCTACTAATTCCTTCAAGCTACCAGGTATTAAACAGCATACTATTCACATTGCTAATCCAGCTTGTTTTCTCATTATAGGCATAAACTAAGACAGTATGGTCGCCTTCCTCAAGGTCTTCGGGAACATCAACCTCGAAATATCCCTGAGAAGCATCAGCAATAACAACTGAGTTCAAAACAACACTTTTCCAGGTTACAAATACTGTTGTACCCGGATCATAATAACCAGTTAGCTGCCGATTTGAGGGATGTGCAGTTAGATCTTTTCCTGTTTCATTTTCAGCAGCATGAGCGATAGCAAGCCACACAGAGGTCTTCATAGAATCAGTCAAACTGAAATTGTGAGCTCCCCTTCTTGCAGAAGTTCCTTTAGGATCAGTTACCTTAATGATCTCCCCTCTAGAAAGATGAAGCTCTCTCGCCTCAAACTCAAGTTTCGGATCAACGGTAATTTTCACATATTCTCCCAATCCATCCTGGTTTTGGACCAAAAGATCCACTTCTTTTATTTCATCCCCCTCATCCAAATTCAAGTACGGTTCTAAATCAATGAGAGGTGCAGCCTTGTAGTCTTCACCTACTACAACCTCAGCAATTTTCTGAATATCCCAGGTATCTGGATCATCTGGATCAATTCTATCAACAATATAATAGGTCAATTCATCCCCAACATTCGATGAAGCCGTCCATGCAAGAATCCGCAAGCCCACAGTCAAACCATCTAGGTTCGTAATTATAGGAGAAGGTGGCAGAATATCTTGGATTCTCGTCGATCTATCAGATATTCCGGATAATCCCTTCATAAAAACCTTGTCATCAATTAATTCATCATTAACATCACCACCGTATTCAATAATTTTCAAAATGGAAGTTTCGGAAACCTCAGGAGTTGTTGATGGACTAATATAAACCACATCTTCTTCATCTTCTATAGCTTGCTGCTGCGATTCGCTAGCCAATGTAGCATCCAACAAAGTCACGATCTCTGTGTCAGGTGTAACCTCTTTGTCAACTCCCCCCGTCTTAAGAACAATCCGTGACGAAGATGATCCACCACTCGAACTTGGAGCAGCCACTTCATCCAAGATCCTTGAAACCTCTTTTTCGACAACTGCGTCAAGCTTGGCCGTAACCCTCGCCAGATTTTCCTCATCAATAGTATCCACAATCCCCTCAAGAATAGAAGATATTCTCTCCTGTTCCTCAGTTTTTTCAACCAGAACCTCTTCCTCAATCACTACATCCTGTTCAATTATACTATCTATAATAGTTTCCCTTTCCTCCTTCGCTTGCTTTATACCACTTATCGTATCTACTGTGTTACTACCCGCATCTTCAACTTCCTCCACAACATCCCCCACATCAACAATCAGAGGTTTTCGTGGTGTAGGATCAGCTGGTTCATCAATTATTTCAGGTACCGTTTCTTCAACCTCCTCCACAACTTCATCCTCAATTTCCACCTCCTCAATCTCTTCTTCCGGTTGCCCCTCAGTATCTACTACTTCCTCACCCTCATCGCTCTCACCACCACCGCCACCACTACTTGAACCCGGGACTTCACTATCATCTAAATATGACTCACACTCAAGGTCACTACCATAATCGATAAGACCATCAGGAGAATCTTCATTATCAGCTCCGTCATAACACTGTCTCGGACCATAATTAGCAACTTCTCCACCAACAGATCTACTCCAAAATCTATAAGAAGGATCCGTTAATGCAAATGGGCCAACCATGTCAGTCCAAGTATTATCTGTATCTAAACCGCCATCGGTTGGATCAGAAGTATCTATCGTAACTTCATTAAGCGGTATTAAGCCACTAATCTCCACCCCAAGATGTGTCGAATTGTTAATGGTATTCGCATATCCGCTCTCAGAACCACCGATTGTTAGATTTGCTGGAGAAGCGTCGTAGACTTGGGCATAAATTTCCTTAGTAGCATTCGCAATAACTGTAGTCCCATCAGCTGCCACCCCAATATAATTACCAAGAATTGATATATCCCCACCGCTTAACACCACTATCCCATCATCTCCTCCCACGAGAGCAACCCCATCACCATTTCCACTAATTATATTTCTACCAGCACTTGTGCCATTACCAATATTAACTGCAGTGGGAAGATCCATGATCTGTATCCCTGAGTCATCATTTCTTATCGCTGCAGTGCCAGCAGCATTCAAACCTATTATATTATTATAAATATTATAAGTTGATGTATTATTTTGAATATTAATCCCATTAAACCCATTTCCACTAATATAATTCCTGGCAGCAGTATTAATCCCACCTATAGTGTGTGTGTTAGCGCTAGTAAGAGTTGAAAAATTAATACCTACCTCACCATTCCCCAAATCCGCTGTGCCATCAGCTGACAATCCTATCGTATTACCTTGTATTGTAACAGCACCAGTATTACTTTGAATCACAACCCCATTAGATCCATTACCACTAATTACATTCCCAGAACCTGATGATATGCCCCCAAGAAGAAGATTCCCATCTAAAACATGAATACCTTCGACTGCATTTCCACGAGCAGTAGAACCTAACCAGTCTGTACCAACATAATTATTAACAATCGTAGTTGTACTAGAATCATCTATGTTCTGAATAACAATCCCATTCCCAGAACCACTAGAAATCACATTCCTTTTAGAAGAAGCTGTTGTCGTTCCTATACCTCCAATAGTGACACTAGTAAGACTATCTGCATATAGAAGAACACCTGCCTCATTCACTGCATCACCATTTCCAGCGGCAACATTGAACACCCCACTCGCAGTTGATCTGATTTGCCCCACTATATTGCCTAAAAACACAAGTGAAGAAATACTTGCACCAGGCCCCTCCCAAATATTAACACCATGAGTATAATTATTCGCAATCACATTCCCCTCAGCAATTGTTCCTGTCCCCAAAGCACCTAGGCTATTATTGCCTCCTATAGTGATGGCCCCTTCCGCAATGTCTATACCATCTCCCGCATTTCTGCATGTAGCAAGATTAGTGCTAGAAATCGATCCCGTACTAGGCTCTGCGCAAACACCTATATAATTTCCCTGTATAGTAATGGGTGTTGTACCTGAATTAACATTTTCAATATGAATTCCGTCTCCACCTCCTGCTCCTACAAAGATATTCCCCATCCACGCAGCTGCTCCACCAATAATAATAGATGTTATTGTGCTTGCATCAACATACAAGCCATCTTCGCTAAAAGGTAAAGGAGCAAGACCCGATGAATTTGCTCCAATTCGATTTCCATACATCTGTAAAGCTATTCCACCTAATATATTTAGAGCTTTCTCATCACAACTAGAAATCACATTGTCCACGATTGTAATTGTTGATCCGCTTCTTATACGCAAACAATCCCCTCCATTCGAGTTTGGAGTAACTCCATCACTCTCAACCCCAAAATAATTCTTTCCTATAGTAAAAGGAGTTGCACTAGTTCCCGACATAAGTACACCACCCGTTGAATTATCAATAAACACATTTCGTTGAACTGATTCTTCTCCACCTATCATTGTCGTACTTGTTAAATCAGAAGCCACAATCGCCAGCCCACCCCCAACATTTGATGCAACAAGGTTCCCAGCAAAAGTAAGCGACTGGACTCCATTCCCAGAAACATATGCACCAGACACATTATTATTTCCAATTCTATTACCCTCATTAACATCACTTATCCCATCACCGTCTGTTCCTATTAGAAGCGTATAATTACTGGCAGTGTTGTCCAGGGCACCGACGCCTACATTGCTATTACCAGCATCAGTAGTACCATCGGATTCATAACCCACATAATTATTTTGGATTGTAACAGTAGAATTTGGTCCAACTTCCGAAACATCTATCCCAAATCCCCCATTGTATCCCACCACATTTATACCATCACTGGCAGATATCGTTCCTATAGCACCAATATTTATCGTCGAAGCATCACTACTAGTATCACTAATTCCAATTCCAGATCCTGTATTTCCATGATCACCGATCCCTGTTGCATCAACTCCAATATAATTCCCATAAATATTAACAGCACCCATAGTAGAACCGAATATTCTTAGACCCACACCACCATTATCGCTAATGACATTTCCTTCAAAAGAATCAGAAGTCCCATCCAAATTACTACCTATCGTGAGTGTTGTGCCACTCAATTCCACTCCATTCACATCATTTCCCAATCCTGTTGAACCATCAGCTGCAACTCCCACATAATTTCCCGCAAAAGTAAGCGTTCCTTTTACGCATTTTTAGAGTAGTGTTTTTAATTCCTTCGTAAGTACAAATCATAATTTATTCAAAAACAAAATCAGGGACCTCAGGAAGGTACTCAGTGATATTGGCGTAGGTTCTCCCTCCCTTTTCACGATGCTTAACTTTTACATGTAATTTGCGGCCTATATATTCCTCAAGATTTAATTCTTCAGTCTTATCAGGAATAGTTAATTTCAAAGCATCGAAAAGATTAAAAATCTTAGCCTTGGGATGAAGAGTTAGATTGAACCAGTCAACCAAGCAATAAGGATTATCTTCACTAATGACTTTGAAGATCATTTGTGCCTGAGGCCTACCGTCATAGCGATTCGTCTTTTCTTCCACTTTGTAAATTTCGACATCATAGCCGCCTTCTGGAGCAAGTGGGTACTCCTGTTTCTTAATAGTTACAGTCATTTTCAATTTTTATTAATAAAATACAATGCTTAGCGATTCTTCGCTAAAGTGGTGAGGTCACGTACGGCATTCTTATATGCCAAAGCAGACACCTCCCCTTCATCTGAATACATTTCATTCTTGCAGCGTTCAGCCTCGGAAGGATCGCTAAACTGGAAATAAGCCTGCCTCCCTTCAAATCTCACGCCTTTGAAAGGAACTCCTTTTACACGCAGGTACGCGGCAATCCCGACATCCTGCAATTCATACAATTCTTCAATCATAATTAATTAGTTATAATATAAAACCCCCTACTGGTAGTAGGGTCCTTTCTCTGAACCAAAATGAAATGAACTCAGCATATCAGGCCTCACTACCAATACACACATATTCACTGGGTGAATTTGTGTCTTGATAGCTGGCCCCCTTTGCTATCGCCCACGACAATCACATATTGTGATTGCTCCAAGCTGAATTAATTGTCGAGGAACATTCAACAACACAATAATGTGCTAATCAGCGAAGTCAATACATTTTTTTCTTTGCACAATATATGTTGTGAGAAGCTGCACAAACCTGTTACGCGCAAATCCATGAAACCTTGACAAAAAGGTGGCTTATAAAAGCCACCTTAATTGAATCCTCAAAGCTGCAAATGTTGTATAATTCATAGCCCAGGGCCTACTGCCTACTAGGCAGATGGTCCCCAACAATGATGCTTCCCATTGGGAAAAGGTGGACTAGTCACTAACTTTCGATAACTATATGGATTCGCACTTGATTAGTGTGATTGAGAAGCATCTTTTAGCTGTTTTTCGAGCATTTTGAGGGCTTCTTTGTCTGATTTTTGGGAGAGGATTTCTTCTGTTTTTTTGAGAACGGGAATAAATTCTGGGAAATGCTTGCTGCCTTCCTTTAATATCTCTTTGAGGTCAACATTTTTGTTTTCATCTAAAAAATAGGCAAATGATGATAATCTGATTAAATCTTGCATACTGTTTTCACTCTTTTTAAGGACAAACTCTTTTACTAGTTTATAGAGTTTTCCTGTATCTGTGGCCATATTTTTGCTATAATGAACTGATACTTATAGCCATTTTACTATGACATTCAAAGAAAGAAAATTTGTTTTTAGAGAGACTCCGAGGAGAGAGTCAGATAGTCTCAGAGCACTGTCTTTAGGTGAAGGGGTATCTTCTGAGGTTGAGGCAGAGATAAGGGAAGCCGAAAGCTTGTTAGATGTGAAGCATTTAATTGCAGATATGCCCTTTGATGTCGCAAAAAATTTGGGGAAAATCTTTTGGCAGAAAATGAGAAATAATCAGGATTTTAAGGTGGTGGTAAGCCCTAAAGGTACCCAAGTTTATGCTGAATCGGAAGGGAGAAGCAATCCTTTGGTGCAAACTGAAAAACTTTCTGGTCCAGGGAATATAGAAAGGATAAGTTTCTTCAAAAATGGTGTGCCAGCAGTGGATTATGTTTTGTCTGGAGCTAAGCTCTTGTCTGTGGAAATTTTTGAGAATGGGAAAAAGGCGATTTTAATGACTGCAAATAGGAAAATTCTTTTTGGGAGTGACGGCAAAACACAGAAGAGGTTGGTGGAATTTAATAGCCAAGGGGCACCAGAAACCGTCATTAACAGAGAGACTGGGCAAAAATTTGATTTATCTAAAGATGTGTTTGATTGGGATATTAATCAGGTTAGAAAGGTGTATCCCGAGATAAATCATCCTGAATTTTTAGGCCTTTTGGCGGTGTGGTTGGATACACCAGAGAAATTAAGCAAATTTTTACAAACAAAAATCAAGTATTTACCCGATAAAGGGCAGGATACATATCAATTTGCTTGTGAGACTCTGCGCGCTCTTTGTGGTGATTGTGAGGATTTTGCGTTTTTGGCGAAGAGCATTTTGCAGCTGCAAGGAAAAAATCCGCGAGTTCTAGCAGTTCCAAATCATGCGACAACAGTGTGGACCGAAAAGGTAGTGAGTAGTGATGGGAAGGTAAAGTATGTCGCTTATGATCTATCAAATATAGAATTAGTAAAATTTGAGGCGCCTAGTTTGGAAGATGCAGTAAGAGGCGTTTTGAAAAGACATTTTACATCTGGAGACATGGGAGAAGGAAGTGTCAAATTTGAAGGGGATGAATTAGTGGAATTGGCGGAGATGCATAGAGATCCTATTGATGATAATTATGGAATAGGAAAATTTGCAAGAAAGGCTAAACCTGGACAATTAGTGATGCCACAGATTTATGCTTTAAAAGCAGGATTTGTGAAAGAATTAATGATTGATCCAAGAAAAACTGGCAAAAGAAAATCTTCAAAAGCACAGTCAATTCATGATTTGTTTATATAGCGATTTAAGTATATACTGACACTATATTTCTTAACCTAAAGCTATGAAAAAATTTCTATCACCGTTCATGCTGATATTTCTTATTCTCTCAAATCAAACAGTTTTCGCTAGCTTTTCTGATGTAGAGGCAGATTTTCACCAATATACATCAATTAATTGGCTTCAAGAGCAAGGTGTTGTTGAAGGATATGCAGACGGTAGTTTTCAACCAGATAAACTAGTTAACAGAGCAGAATTTTTAAAGATGCTATACGAAACAATCGGAATGGAAGGACATAATCCCACACTTCCATTCCCAGATGTCCCTGAATATGAATGGTATACAAAGTATGTGAAGGAGGCATATGAAACAGGCGTTGTACAAGGATACCCTGACGGGACTTTTAAACCAGAGAGTACGATAAATTTAGCTGAAGCATTAAAAATAATCCGCGAAGCCTTTTTCGTCGAAGTAGATGCTGACTATGGAGAGGGTATGGCAGAATTTGACTATTGCCCAAATGGATTCCTTGATTTCGACGAATTAATGGAACCAGACAAATTGGCGAAAATAGATAATAATGCATGGTATTGGAAATATGTAGTTCTGACTGGGGAGTTATGTGTATTTGATTTTGGGTTAAATGCATATGGAATGGGTGGTCTTTGGATGGATAGTCCTGTAGATAGGGGGGATATGGCTGAAATGCTATATAGAGCTGCTGCTGTAGTAAACAACATGAACAGTCAAGCTATGTTCTATTACCCATTCGAGCAAAGTTTTTCGCCAGCTGACATAAATTGATGATAGATTGATATTTGTTCTAGAAGCCACTTCTAAATTTTGTGAAGAATTAATCATCCCAACGGATGCTTCAATATCTGCTTCTGCAGCATATCAACCGTAGAAGACAGATAAATACTCGTTATCGAAATTGTTGAATGGCCCATCATCTTTTGCAAAGAAAACAAGTCTACACCACCCTCCAAACAAAGAACCGCAAAAGTATGTCTCAAAGAATGAATTGTAAACTTCACAGAGCTTTGATTTTGCAAAGCCTTCTTCAGACGTCGCAACGTAGAATCACTCATACAAAAGAAGTAATAATGGCTAGGACGAGTCTTATCCCATTCTTTTAACAATTCCTTCAATACTGGATTCAAAGGGATCAATCTATCCTTATTCCCCTTTCCTTGGTTCACAAAGAGCACACCTTCATCAAGATTCACATGATGAGGTTCTAACTTAAGTAATTCAGACTTACGAAGCCCTGTATACAAAAAGGTCGAAACAACAACCTTCGCCTTCAACCCCATTGATCCAGCAGTCATAAGCAACTTATTGACTTCAGTACGAGATAAAGACTTAGGGATTCTCTTCTCCAATTGAGGAGGAGCTATGCTCTCAAATGGACTGCATGAAATACTACCATTTTCTACCAACCAGGCGCAGAAAGTCCTGAGACGACCCAATTCACGATGATTGCTAATTGCAGCTTTCTTAGAAGCTCTTTTGTAGTAAATTTGGGTCCACTGTTCAAGCGGACAAACAGCATAGGGTCTTAAAACATACCAATCATTAGAAAGAGTATCTTTTGTACAATTTCTGTACTTCTTTTCTTCCAAGTATTTATGTAGGACATGTACAAACATGAGCTCATTCGTCAACGATGAGTTCACATTGTATTTTTAATTGCCAGTTTATGACTTCATGGTGGGCGAGGGAGGACTTGAACCTCCGACCTCGTCGTTATCAGCGACGCGCTCTAACCAGCTGAGCTACCCGCCCTTAAGTAGCGAGTTTTCCGATCCGCAGCGTAGCCACTGCGAGCTCCGCGAGACTGTGGCGAAGCAAAGGAGAAATTTCTGTAAAATCTGCCGCGGTCAGCGGAAGCAGATTTTGTAGAAATTTCAGGAAAACCCTATTGGTAATGAACATTAACGGAACAAAGTTACCCAAAACCCCTTTGCCCGTCAATCACTTTTTCACATATAAATACACCTTTCCCTCCTTATCATCAGACTTCACGCCCTTCATCTGAGAATCATTAGATATAACTCTTGCTCCTTTTTTGAGCTTCGTCCAAATCTTCTTTTTGAAATCTTGCATTGGCCTTTCTAACAAAAAACAGACTATTACATCTACATTCCTAAAATCCTTCTTCCAAAAATTGCCATATAAAACTCTAGCCCTACCTCTACATCTAAATTTTGCCAATAAGTAAGTAAGAATCGAAATCTCGTAACCAATAACATTTCTAACCCCTTTGCCAGCTATCGCTAACATCAACTTTCCATCGCCACAGCCTAAATCCACTACTTTATCCCCTTTCTTGAACTTTCCCAATTCCAAAATCCCTCGCACCCGTATGTCAGAAGACCTAATATAAGGCGCACCAAAAATCATTGCATACACACCAGGCAGGATTAAGATCAGCAAAACAACTCCTCCAATCAAAGTAAACCAAGAAGAATTAAAATAAACGGTTCCAATCACATACAATACAGATAAAATAACTTCAAACATTGATCACAGTATACTAAATACCATGTGCAAAGGTATAGAGAAGGTCTTTTACTTGAAATAAAGTTTAAACTCCCTAAAATAGGTGCGACAGAAATACTTTCTGTTGCACCTGGGGGCCGTAGCTCACTTGGCTAGAGCGCCGCATTTGCACTGCGGAGGTAGGGGGTTCGACTCCCCCCGGCTCCACCAAAAATCACAAAAAAAGGGCCTGCCATCATAGGCAGACCCTTTTAGATCAATTACTTATTATGAAAGAAGTAAGTCCATAACAGTATTCATAGTTACAGCACCAGCAGACTCTGTGGTGTCTGTCGTCTCTACAGTAGTTTCAGCATCACCATTAGTAGATACCTCTGAAAGTCCGAAAGTACTATCTTGTCTATCGACAACTGTAGCGAATTCTGACCTTGGTAAGTAATTATAAGGATCAAAGTTACCTGTAGCACCTGCTCCAGTTATAATTCCCAAATCAGCAAACAACGCTGCTTTCAAGTTGCCAACCAAAAGATCATAATCAGGGAAAGCCCTAAGCGCTGTATCATCAACAGGTAAGGAGACATAATCTTCAGCAGATGCAAAAATCACATCCACAAATAACTCAGCAGCCTCCAATCGATTAACTGGTTGAGTCCAATCCCAATCACGGGTCACTCCCGCCCTAGCAGCACCATCCACATAAGGTACATACCAAACTGTATTAGTACCTACAGCTGGGACATCAAACATTCT
>CAZCLD010000045.1:0-11145 GCA_964499425.1 uncultured Candidatus Peribacteria bacterium
GTGATCGTAAACCTTGAATGGTTTATCCTCCGAATAAATCGATACGATATCTTTGCCGCTAAAGTCACATTTGCGCTTGTAGAGGTTGATTTCGTTCCTCCAGGAAAGGCGGCGGCGAAGACGTTCATCTGGACAGAGAGTCGGCAGGGCAACTCCCATCATTTTGTAGAATTCTTGGTCTTTCTGGGTGACCTCGAATTTTTGACCACTGATTTTGCAAGTCTGTTCGGACATAATTTAGTAAATTGCTTCTTCGTAACATTTTTGACAGTATATTTTCTCAATGCAATCTTTTTCGAAACTGGTTCTAAGACTGCCGTTACATTTTCTACAAATGTTGTCGTACAATTGCTGGGGGTTAGTCATCTTCATTCGATCTAGGTGGCGACATTGAGGACATTTGCGTGGAATAGGGATATTTATTTTGCGATAAAGTATGAGCTCAGATGCGATGATGCGGTAGTTTTTTTCACAATCAATGCAAGCTAAAGTCTCCTGTGTAATTGAATTAGGCGCTTCTTTTATATTGTCAGGTATTTCATAGGTTTGTTGCTTATGCTGACCACTATCATCTTCTTTCCAATTGTATCCTTTTTCCCTGGCTTGATTTTGGTTTAGAGGAAAATATTCTTGGGCAACAGTTTCATTGTAGCAGAATGGGGAAATTGAAATGGGGAAGAATTCTCCATATTCACCTGTTTTTTTCATATGTTCGACAATTTGCTTTGAAAGTTCTTGATATTCATCCTCGGAATATTGTTTGTTCAAGATGCAGTGCCTCTTGTGTCTGAGCCCAATAGACCCAAAAAGATCTGAGCTATTGTGGCAACTGTCTACATATTTGACACTATCTACATCGTAAGAAACGTGACCTGCTACAACGCGAGTGCCACGATTGCAAGCGTGTGAATCGTATTGAAGTTCGCAATTAAAAGCCGGCTCGTAGGCATCATAACAGTCTTTGATCTTAGCTGAATTGTAACAATACTTACAATCCTCAGAATCGGTCACTAAGAAGGACTCTTTGACGTTTTTGTTCTTATACATCATGTCACCGGTACAGTTTTCGCATTGAGCTGTCTTATTTGCTCTTATGATTGCTGTGTTCTTTACAATTTCTTGGAGGTGTTTTTTGTATTTTTGTAGCTGTTCGTAGGAACCTAGATCAATGTTGGCCATACGCTTTTCGTACTCCTCCTTTGAAAGCTGTTCATTTTCTATGCAATACTCTTTGTGTCTTAAATTCCAACACAAAAAGCAGTTGGTACATTGCTTACAATCATAAACCACAGCACAGTCGCGAGATCCATCACAGCAAAAAGCTTCTACCACATTATATGCATCAGCCATGTACTGACATTCATAGCAAAGTTCTGAGCTACGCATTTGGAAACAGTCTGCGAGATCGCGATTTTTGTCGATGCACCATTTGGAATAGTAGATACCCTCTGATTTAGCTACACAGATGCAAAGGTAGCAGTTTTTTAGGTTTTCGGAATGATTGCAATAGTCACTATTTAGAGCATTTTTGAGATATATGGCCTGGCGCGGTACCTTGTTTTGCAGTTCTTTAAATTGAGCTGTGAAATCCTTATCGAATTCAAAATCTTGACCGAACTCCATGGGATCCCATTTATCGCTCCACCAGCATTTGTTGCAGTAAACTGGAAATGGCGTTTTTTCAGGGTAAATGGATATAAGGTGTTCGTCGCAGAAATCACAATTC
Organism: uncultured Candidatus Peribacteria bacterium; assembly: GCA_964499425.1. GTDB lineage: Bacteria > Patescibacteriota > Gracilibacteria > UBA1369 > LOWO2-01-FULL-3 > JAQBYK01. The sequence goes on from CAZCLD010000045.1 coordinate 1,727, forward strand.
CTTGCATATAGAGTCCTTTCATTTCTCCAAGCTAGACGTCTTTGTTGGCGACAGGGTGGGCAATGCATTGGTGCTGGAACATCCATGCGCTTATAAAAGGCCAGATCTTCGTCTGTAATTTCAAAGGATTGTGAGCAATTTTTGCACTGGTTTTGCATGTTTGTATTATATCAAATTGATTCCAGATAGCATTCTTCGCAATAAACTATTTCTGGGCGCTCAGGTGCGTAGCTAGTTTTTAACTCTATTTTGCAGTTTTGGCATTCTCGATCGTAAAGTCTGCGAGGATTTCTTTGATTGAAGCGTTTTTTGTGACGACACTCTGGACATATTTCTGGTACTGGCAGGTTGAATCTCTTATAGAAAGCTTCCTCCTGTGAAATGGTCTTAAAGTCGCTATCGCATTCTATGCAAATTCTTGCCCCCTCCCTGTGTTTTTTTGATTCAGGCTCACGCCATTGATATCCCTTGGATAAGGCTTCTTCTTTTCGCATGGGGAAATATTCTTGGGCAATAGTTTCATTATATGCCATTGGTGAGATTGAGATGGGGAAAAATTCACCGTACTGCCCCGTGGATTTCATGTGTTTGATTATTTTTGGAAGAAGTTTTTCGTATTCATCTTTGCTATAGGGTTTATTTAGGATGCAGTAGCTCTTGTGGTTCAAGCCAAAGCATCCGAATATGTGATGACAGTTATAACAGCATTGGGAGTATTGTGAATCTTGGATATTGCGACCATAGTAGATGAATTTGCAGTTACTGAAAGCTGATGCACCGTTTATCTCATAGCAGAGTTCTGACCCTAATCCATAGTAAACACAATCGTAAAAATCATGACTGTTTATACCGCAGAAATCCGAGTAAGATGCATTTTCGACGTTGTCTAAGCAATCATAGCAATCATGTATATTCTTGCAGTGATCTATGTAATTGCCTGACACATTTTCATTGGCCATGCCATGCATGTGATTTTTCGGGATCTTGAGCGAGATTCTTTTTAACGCTTCTTTCCAATCCTGAATAGATTGATTTGTTAATTTAATAGCCTCCATGCGATCGCGGTATTTTTCCTCTGATAATTGTTCATTTTTAAAGACAAACTTTTTGTTTCTCAGTCCACTTGAACAGAAACAGTTGCTACAGCCGCTGCAGTCCTCGAGGAAATAGCTGTCATGACAGTTGTTGCAATCTTTTGAAAAAAGGAGGTTGTAGCAATTATTACAATCAACGCATTCATAACAGAGCTCACAAGTCATAATTTTCATACAATCCATACAAGATTTGGAGCTGAGTATCCCATGGCTGAAATAAACATCCTCGCAGTTAACGCAGAGAGCCAGATAGCAGGATTTATTGTTAAGGCCATAGTTGATGTATTTACAATTTTGGTTATTCCCCTCCTTAAAAAGTGACACGTGGGGAATAGATTTTTCAAATTCGCTGAATTGTTCAAAGAAAGGTCTGTCGAAGTCATAATCGCGCCCGTAATCAATTACGTTCCAGCTGTCTTTCCACCAACAGTCGTTGCAATAGACTATGTACTTCGTTTTCTGAGGGAATACCGCAATAATATCTTTCTTGCAGAGATCGCATTTTCTGTTGTAGAGATGGCGTTCGTTACGAAGCGCAATCCGTCTTTGTCTGCGACAAGTCGGACAGTGTGTTGGAGGTGGCACTTTAATTTTTTCGTAAAATTTGAGGTCTTTTGTTTTGACCTCAAAATTTCCATCACAATTCTTGCACGCTACTTTTCCCATACACTAGAGAAATATCGATCATAAACCAGGTTGGAAGCATATGTTATATTTCCTTCTAAGTCCAGGCGTGTATCCGAAGGATAGTTTGCTAGATTTGTGAGCTTCTCATCTGCATACACTTTCTTTGTGAAAATACTCCCTTTGCTGCCCGGTTGTTTTTCTACGATCAATTTATACGTTGCTGCTGGTTCACTAAAATCCAATGTGAATGGAAGTCTATATTCTATTGAGATTTCTTCGCTTTCTCCTGCTGACACTGCCATGGTTGTGAAGAAATAAGTCTTTTTGAGCTCTTTGTCATATTTGGTTGCTACGTCGGACCCGCTCGAATCAATCAAGATACTTCCTGCGGGAACATATACCCTCATATTAATTTTATTAGCCCCTCTTCCAAGAATATCTATAAGTGAATCTGGCATTTCTTCAAATCCATAGTTTCTTAGAATTTTTTTCCACTGGAAGTATATGTCATCATCCCATAGGTGTGACCTTATGATTTTTATCTCATTAGTGATATTGCCACTTTTATCAATATAGCTGTCATGAAAGATTTTCTCTTCTATAAATGGCTCTGATTTTGTTCCTCCAGTGGCGCTGTTGATAACGCTCAGGTAATCTTCATCTTCCTCATTAATATAAACTGCACCACTTAATCCGAGTGCTGAAAAGAGCGCCTGGATATCCTCATCAGCGCTGTACATCATTATGTGCTTCTGTTGGATAGCCTTGTAGAGCTTTGAGCCGACTTTCCCGATATTCTCTTCTTTTAGAATTGCTTCTTTGAATTCTGGAACGAATACTTTGAGAATGTGTTTTGGATCTTCCGGTCCCCATACCTTTCCTTCGATCACATAGCTGAGAAGGAGGCTATAGTTTTGTGAGTCTAATTCTCCAAAGCTCCCTACCTGTATGGGGCCTGTGATCTCTAACAAATCACTCAGAAGCCCCTGATTGATCCCAATAACCGTATCAACTGTTGGTCCACCTTCTTTCTGAAGGAACCACCTAGCCTTTTGCGCTGAAATTGGGAAATCCGGTGAATAATTACTATCTCTAAAACGCCAATTGCTTGTAAATGCGCGCAATTCCTCGGGGGGTTCTATCAAGCCACCGAAACTACCGTCTATATCATAAACATCATATGTATCAAGTTTCTCTATATACCCTTCATTTAGATCCATAATTGCGTAACTGCCGATAAATCCACCCGTGGGTCTTATCTCCTTGTTGTTCTGAAGAAGAATTAAATAGCGATGTGGATAACGGTCGCCAAGCAGCTTTAGCAGAGCGGGGAAATGTTCTTTGGTTAGCTCAAGGACTTTTGCTACTTCATTAACCTTTCCTTTCGCAAAAGCAATCCTAGCACCTATATCGGTTGGTAGAGTTGACTCATCTATGCTGCCAATTTCGTCCGCTGCCAATGATATTTGCTCAAAAGCGAGATCTGTTTTTTCGAGGCCAGCTTTCAAAGTGTCAGTAATCGAAGGGGTTGGATCATTTGGATTTTTGTTCTTTGAGACAAAATAAAGTGGTATTTTGTTGAATTCCTCAAGAGTATCTAGAAAATGCTTCCCAGCGATCGCAAAATGTTTCCCTCCTTCAAGTAGGGCGGCTACTGCCTGCCCAGTGCTCTTGTTCTTAACATAAAAAGTTCTGTCACTACTAATGAACCATAGTTTGTCCTTGGCTTGAGAGAAATTTTCTCGTGCAGTTTCGAAAGAATCTAAGGCATTATCGAATTGAATTTTGGTAGCACTTTTGCCAGCGTCTACCAAAAAATTATATCCTTCATATGCTTGATTTGCGATATTTTCTTGGAGAGTTTTTCCTTTCTGATAGAGGCTTATTCCATTTATTAAGATTATTATCAGAAAGCCCACTAGCCCAATTTTTAGTAGATTCCCGAGGTATTTGGGGGGCACATATTTTTTGCCTTTAATATAAATGTAGTGATAGTCTTTTTCGCTCGATAGGTCTTTTACCGCCTTTATCGGTGTTTTTTCCTTATATATTTTATTTACATCCTTCTCTATGGGATGTTTTTTTCTTTTCGAACTACCGTCCCCCAAATCAATCTTTTCAATTTGAGGATCTACTTTTAGATCTTTAACTTTCTTTGTCATATTACTTGATGTGCAAGTAATTAATTGTGACTACTCCATCATTGAAATAATTTCTACCAGAACTTAATGAACCTATAATATCCAAAGCCCCTGGAACATCTTCTTCGTAGAACATGGGGAGCAGACTTTCAATGTTGAAATAAGAAATTTCATCTGAGCTTTTGAGCACTGGTTCGACATGTTTTGAGAATAATTCCGTAGACCGGAAGCTCACTAGATCACCGCTCGCAGTGTCTATGGAGCTTTTTACACCTTCCACATCGCTGGCAATTACTGCTACATCATCAATTAGTGTGTAATATATCCCCCAACCCTGAGTGCCCATTTTAAGCTCATGAATTGTGGTTTCTTTATAGGAGCTTTCTCCTTTTACAACCTCTTCAGGGATAGCAACTATTTCCTTCGTTACTGTGCCATCTTCTAGGACATGTTCAACAACTTTGGGCTCGAATATGGCACCGACCTTTGCGAAGCTATTAGCTATCTCATGAAGATTAATGGCATCCTTTTGGGGTGAATCTAATTCGAGCAAAAGCTTGTAGATATTTTTGTCTTCGGGCTTTTCTATTGTGAATGCAAACTCATTTCTGAAGAGTGGCAAAATATCCTTACTGAAATTTGTATCGGATCCGAAATATTTTTGAGTATAATTTTGGAGTAAACTATCAAAAACCTCTAAAGTTGACTCTTCCCCACCTGCTAGTAATTCGATTATCCTTTTGAGCTGGTATTCGAGATTTTCCCCTCCCCAGAAGGCTAAATTGTCTTTGCTAATAAAGTTGGCCAGCTGTGCAGTGTATTTTTCCTGGTAACTAAGATAATCGATTTTATCAACTACCCCCGGATCCAGACTTAAAAAGCTCTGAATTGCAAAGTTTTCGTTCATTGCAATCAGTGAAATGCCTTCTGCATCAAAGAGATTAAGAAATGGCTCCATTAAGCTCATCGACAAGCCATTTTCGCTAAGTACCTCAAAGCTCTGAAACAGGCTATCGTTCATCATGTCAAAATCTGTATATAGGAATGCTACTTTGTTTAGCGGCAGGTTGTTATCAATTTTGCGATATTTTGAGTCTGAATATAGCTTTTGATTTGTTTGATCATCAATTAGATCGTAAATTGCGTTTTCCTGTGGACTTAAGACCAAATAGTCATCTATGAAGACACTGTAAAGTGGTCCTTCCACCATGTAAGTGATGTAATTTGAATGTTCGTTTTTGGTCGGTTTTCTTTGATTGATGAATTTCCTTGCGCCTTTAGGATTTAGGACCTCAATAAAATACAAGGTTTGGATTTTTTCTTCATGATCTTTTGGATTTAGAATAGCTGCTCCGACTGCCCTTCCTAACCAAGGCTTCACCTCTTTTTCATAATCCAGTGTGAGTTTTGTTGCTATACTTTCAATCAATTTTTCCCTGGAGTATTCGGGATAGTTTCTCAATAAGTGGAATGTCTTTAGTGACTGATTGTGTTCGAAATTCGTGTTTACCTCCATAAGGGCGATTGTTCTTTCTGCTGGAAGAATTTTTGCTATTGGTTGTGCACGGAATGCTTTTTGAAATAGGAGGTGCCCTACAGATACAAGGATCGCAAGTAAAATAATAGTAAAGACCCATCCAAAGATCTTTTTCCTATTAAGTTTGATCTTGAGTTTCTTTTTCTTCTTCGCCTTTTTAGCTGGCTTGGATGCTTTTTTCTTGGTCTTCTTTGAAGATTCTTTTTTTGCGACTTCTTTCTTAGGCCTTTTATTAGCTAGCTTTTCGAAAAAGCCCTTTTTGGGTTCCTTTTCCTTTTTCTCCTTATCTTGTTTTCGCCTGATTTTTTTTGCGTTTGATTTGCGTCCCATGCCAAGGATTTTAGCACACTTGATCTCTTGTAAGAAATCCCCTTTTATCCTAGAATGGGCGGGCTTTTAAAAACTGCCAATATGACTGCAAACGAACTAAGGCGTCTATACATAGATTTTTTTGTTAAGAATTATGAGCACAGCGAAATTAAGGGTTCATCCTTGATCCCTGAGAACGATCCCACAGTGCTGTTTACCACTGCCGGAATGCACCCTCTGGTGCCTTTTTTGATGGGAGAAAAACACCCCTCAGGTTCGAGATTAGTAAATGTTCAAAAGTGTATACGTACTGGTGACATTGATGAAGTCGGTGATGAAAGTCATCTGACATTTTTTGAGATGTTAGGGAATTGGTCGCTTGGAGATTATTTTAAAGAAGGAGCAATTAAAATGAGTTTTGAATTTTTGACTACCCCGAGAGAAGACGGGGGTCTTGGTTTATCTCTCGAGAATTTGGCGTTCACTTGTTTTGAAGGTGATGATGATGCTCCACGAGACGATGAGTCTGCTGAAATTTGGCGAGGACTAGGTATTAAAGATGAGCGGATTGCATTTCTTCCAAAAAAAGACAACTGGTGGGGTCCTGCTGGGCATACTGGTCCGTGTGGCCCTGATACTGAGATGTTCTATTGGACTGGTGAGGGTGATGCTCCTGAAAAATTTGACCCCCAAGATAATCAATGGCTTGAAATCTGGAACGATGTTTTCATGCAATATAATAAGCAGGAAGATGGCTCTTTTGTCCCTTTAGACCAGAAAAATGTGGATACGGGTATGGGCGTTGAAAGAGTTGTTGCGGTATTGAATGGAGTAACAACGCCTTTTGAAACTGATCTTTTTAAGGATATTCTTGATGAAATACGTCTGCTTGGTGGATATAGTGCCCCTAACAAAGAGCAACTTGTTTCTGAGAGAATTATTGCCGATCATCTGAGATCAGCTACTTTCATCATAGGAGATCAAATGGGGGTCGCTCCTTCAAATACGGATCAGGGTTATGTTCTTCGCAGGTTGATTCGCAGATCAATTAGGCATGGACGTAAGATTGGTATTGAGAGTGACTTTGTGAGAAAAATTGCTGGGATAGTCGTTAAGAATTATAGTAATTTTTATACTGAACTGGCTGAGAATCAGGAGAAAATTTTTGAAGAGATCTCTAAAGAGGAAACGCAGTTTAATCGAACGATTAATAAAGGTTTGTCTGTGCTTCGTAAAAAAATGGCTCACCATGAAGATGAAAAAACTAAAGGTATAAAAGTATTTGGTAATGATTTTTGTTTTGAGATGCTTGCAACTTATGGTTTCCCGTTGGAGATGACTATTGAGGAGCTTGAAGCAGATGGCTGGATCAAGGATAGCAAAGAGCGCAAACAAGTTTTAAAGGAATTTGAGGCGCATTATAAGAAGCATCAAGAGATGTCACGTGCGGGGGCAGAGGATAAGTTCTCAGGAGGTTTGGCCGATCATAGTGAAGAAGTTATTCGTTTACATACTGCAACGCATCTGTTGCACCAGGCTCTTCGTGACGTTTTGGGTAGTCATGTCGCACAGAAGGGCTCGAATATTACTAAAGACCGTTTACGTTTTGATTTCGTCCATGGAGAAAAGATGACTCCTGAACAAAAGGCTGAGGTTGAGCGTATTGTAAATGATCAAATAAGAGCTGCTTTGCCAATAAGTTTTGAGGAAATGACTGTAGAAGAAGCCAAGGCAAAAGGGGCAATCGGCTTATTTGAATCAAAATATGGGGACAGAGTAAAAGTATATACAATCGGTGAGCCAGAGAATGGTTCTGTTTACAGTATGGAGATTTGTGGTGGTCCCCATGTAAATAACACCTCTGATGTTGGACAATTTAAAATCAAAAAAGAAGAAAGCTCTTCTAGCGGTGTGAGAAGGATTAAGGCGATCATTGGTTAGATTAGTTCACCTTCTAGGTGCCATAATTTGGAGTCGATCACCTTAACGGGGACTATTTTGCCGAGCAGATTACGTCCTGAGTTGAATTGGACTGTCTTGAAGTGCTCGCTTCGACCATGACATGTTTTTCCATCCTGGTTCTCTACTAGGACTTTTACTGTTTTTCCTCTGAATCTTTTTAATGTTTTTTGAGAATTCTTTTTCAAGAGTTCATTTAGCTTATGCCATCTAACACTTTTTGTCTCCTGAGGTATGTCGTCCCTTATGAATTTTGCTGCAGTCGTTCCTTTTCTTTCTGAATATTGTGCTAGATATCCATGTTCGAAAGCCAATTCCTTGAAGAAGTCGTAGGTATTGTTAAATTCTTCTTCTGTTTCTCCGCAGAACCCTACGATTATGTCTGTGGATATTGAGATATCAGGGATCTTTTTTCTTAGTTTTTTAATTATTTCCTTGTAGATCTTTGTGTCGTAAGTGCGATTCATTCGCTTTAGGGTGCGATCATCTCCTGATTGAACGGGTAAATGAAGATAAGGCATTTGCGTTTTGAGCGTTGCCATTGCTTCAATTAATTGATCCGACATGTCTTTTGGGTGTGGAGATGTAAACCTTACTCTTTGCAATCCCATTTCGTGTAATTTGTCTAATTCCTCCAGTAGATAAACGAATGGCTCTTTATCTTTGAGGGTTTTGAAGGTCTTATTTTCTCCATCAAATTTGCTCAAACCATATGAGTTTACGGTCTGTCCGATTAAAGTGATTTCCTTACAACCGTTTTTGACTAGTTGCTCCGCTTCTCTCATAATTTCTTCAATTTTGCGGCTTTTTTCGCGTCCGCGGCTATAGGGAACTATGCAGTAAGTGCAGAATTTATCGCATCCGTTTGAGATAGCCACAAAAGCCTGGGATTTGGATTGATGAGAAGTGTGAGTCGGTGTTATGTGAAAGTAGTCTTCGAGTGATTCTTCTTTAATTTCGGGGATTTTGAGGTCTGGATTTATTTCGCGGGCAAGTTGTGCGAGTTTTGGTAATTCCTCTGTCTTGAGTGCAATATCAAGGTTGTGCATCTTGATAAAAAGCTTGTCTCTATCAACGGAATACCTGGAGCTACTTTTTCTGACCATGCATCCGGTTATAACCACTATTAGATTTGGGTTTTTCCTTTTTAGGGCCTCCATTTTTTTCATCTCTCCGTAGACACGATCCTCAGCTTTTTGACGGATACTGCATGTGTTAAACATTATTATGTTTGCGTCTTTGTAATTTTTGGTTGTCTTAAATCCGAGTGCTTCTAAGTAAGCGCCCATGCGTTCTGTGTCAGAGTAATTCATTTGACAACCATATGTCCCAATATAGTATTTCAACATGGCGCCATCATAGTTTAGCGCGCTTAAGGAAGCAAGATTTAAGCTCTACTACGTTGGCATTTGACACTTATCCCAGGGCTTCTCCTGCATCAGCTTTTTCTACACTTGCGACAGCTGTGCCAGGCGTTGGTGCTTCCTCTACGGTTTCCTGTATATCTGCTTGCGCCACATTTCCCGCAAACCCTTTTGCTGTTGAACTTTTTGCTGCTTTTGTTCCTACTGTGAGTGTTGTTTTCAAAGCTTTTGCCCCTGATTTAAGCGTTGCCTTAGCATATGGATTGGCATCTCCTACCCCCTTTGCCACGTCGTCAACTGCAGATCTAGCACCTTGATATGCCCTTGTTGCTAGGCCTTTTAATCCCTGTGTCCCTTGTGTAGCACCCTTCAAAGTCTCTGCTGCACC
>CAZCLD010000046.1:0-10980 GCA_964499425.1 uncultured Candidatus Peribacteria bacterium
GTGGTGGCAATCTCAACTCCTGGGTTTTACTCAAAACGATCGCAAAAGAGTCAAAGAGGAGCTTTTCCATGCCAAGCAGAATACTCTTATAGTGACATGCATTGCAGAACTCCATGAAAGAAAGGGCCAGAAGTATTTGATTGAAGCCATACCCAAAATCGTAGAAGAATTTCCGAATGTAAAATTCGTTTTCATTGGAGAGGGACCCAATAAAGAGAATCTCAAAAGACTGGTAAAAAAACTCAAACTCGAAAAACACATCACGTTCACAGGACACCAAAAAGAAATCCCAAAGCTCCTAAAAAGCTCCGATATATTTTGTCTTCCATCACGCCGCGAAGCGTTTGGACTTGTTAACCTGGAAGCAATGCTAACTCCCCTACCAGTAGTAGCAAGCAAAGTTGGCGGCATCCCCGAGATCATCAGCAAAGAGACAGGAATCTTGGTTGAACCCGAAGATTCACAGGCACTTACAAAGGCCCTCAAAAATCTAATCTCAAACAACACTAAGCGCGAGAAAATGGCCACAGCTGGCCAAAGCCACGCACTTGAATTCGACGCAAAAAAAATGGTTAAGAAATATGAAAAAGTCTATTCCGAACAATTCCATCATCGACAATAACTTGACTTTCACGACAAATCATCTGATCATCTCGGGCCGGCCCGAGATCAAAACCCAAAAACTCTGCCCGTCAACACAGGATTAAACGCTTTCAAAAAGGACAAATCAAAAATTCCTTAAGAATTTTCAATTTGTCTATTGACGGTGAGCGTATGCTCACCTATGATGAAATAGTTTTGGAGCTCCAAAAACACAAATATGAAACTAAAAACAATATACATTTGTAGTAGCTGCGCTTACGAAAGCTCAAATTGGACCGGAAAATGTCCTCAGTGTAACGCATGGAACAGTTTTGAAGAAGACGTAGTAAATGTCGGCAAGACAAAAGCGGGTCTCTCAAAAACCCCTCGTAAACTTGCTACCAAAACCCCTGAATCGCTTAGCAAGAGGGCAAACACAATTAAACGGATTAGCTCAGGGATTTTAGAATTCGATCGCGTTATCGGAGATGGTATTGTACCTGGTAGCCTTACGCTACTAAGCGGCGAACCAGGTATAGGCAAATCCACACTCACTCTGCAAATCGCAAACAATTTAGCCCTCAAAAACAAAGTTCTCCTAATCTCCGGTGAAGAATCGGTCGACCAAATCGCTGCTAGAGCTGATAGACTTGATCTAAAAGAGAAAAACCTTAGTGCCCTCAACGAATTCAACCTTGAAACAATCCTAGAGACAATCCGTCAACAAAAGGCAGATTTTGTAATAATCGATTCAATTCAGGTAGTATCAAGTTTCGATTTACCTTCAGCCGCAGGTTCAATTACCCAAGTTCGATATTGCACTGAGCAAATCATGGAACTTGCCAAAACCACTAACATTCCGATCATACTCATCGGACATGTCACCAAAGAAGGCAATCTCGCAGGACCAAGGGTCTTAGAACACTTAGTTGATACAGTCCTCCACCTCGAAGGAGACCGATATCAGCAATTTCGTATCCTCAGAGCAGTAAAAAATCGTTTTGGTTCCTGTTCAGAAGTTGGCATTTTCGAAATGACTAACAAAGGTTTGAGCGAAGTCAAAAACCCATCAGAACAATTTTTGGAAGGACGCAAAAAAAACGCCATCGGATCAACAATTACAGTTACCATGGAAGGGACTCGTCCAATGCTAATAGAAGTCCAAGCCCTCGTCTCCACCAGCCCATTTGGCTACCCCAAGCGCACAGCAAATGGCTTTGACCTAAACCGGCTCCAAATCCTCATTGCAGTCCTGGAGAAATACGGAAAGCTCAACCTCCAGAACCAAGACGTTTTTATAAACGTAGTCGGCGGAATAAAACTCAACGAACCAGCATGTGACCTAGCAGTACTAATGGCTATTGCTTCTTCGCTACTGAAAAAGCCAATCCAAAACGACACAATTATATTTGGCGAAGTTGGACTCTCAGGCGAATTAAGAAAAGTCAGCCACAATGATAAACGCTGCAAAGAAGCCAAAAAACTAGGTTTCAGCACAATCATAACTCCCGAAGAATACAAAGAAATCACTGGAGTCCAAAAAATCTTTCAGCATTCTCGCTAGAAATCTTATCAATCTCCGAAACATCCATTTCCTTCACCTCTGCAATCTTCTTCGCAACCTCCACCACATAAGAAGGCTCATTTCGCTTCCCTCTATAGGCCTGCGGAGAAAGATAAGGACAATCCGTCTCAACCATAAACAAATGCTCAGGAACTTCTATTACCACATTTCGCAACTCTTTAGCATTTGGATAAGTAATAATACCCGTAAAAGAAGTCATATGGCCCGCCTCCCAAACAGCACGCGCAAAATCTAAACTTGAACCAAAGCAATGAAAAACAGCCTTAACGCCAGGAAACTCTTTAAGCAAGGCCAGACAATCCTCATCTGCATCCCTATTATGTACAATCACAGGCAAATCCATTGATTTTGCTAATTCCAGATGCATACGAAAGGAATATTTCTGTTTTTCTGGATCAATCTTCGCCTTAAAATAATCCAACCCAGTCTCCCCCACTGCTACAATACTAGGATCCGTTTTAATCAGCATTTCCCACTTTCTCATAAGACTTTCGTTCACATCCAAAGAGTCATAGGGATGCAAACCAACAGCGGCATACAATAAATCACCATCCGCCATATCTACAGATTTTTGAGAGGCTTCTTTCCCACAACCAACATTGATTATCTTAGATACTCCAGCCTTTCTAGCTCGGTCAAGAACTTGTGGAATCTCTCCCTTAAATTCCGGAAACATCAAATGTGCGTGAGTATCAATCATAAATATAGAATTTGACAAAAGCATTCTACCCAAATACTATTCAAGCACAATGCATAAAAAGCCTCAAAACTTAATCCCGAAAAACAACTTTTTTAGTTGGGATTTCTTTTATAGCTTTTTTGGCTAATGGCATGAGTATCGCACAAAGTCCTCATGCTAAAAGCTTAAGAGGCTATTTTTTTATAAATAATTAACCCAAAAATCATGATCATAGTAATGAAATCAGGCGCTCACCAAAGTGAAGCCACACAAATAATGAAAGAGCTCGAAAACAAGGGCTTGAAACCAGTTCCCCTCTACGGAGTTGAACGTACTGTAATCGCAGTAATCGGTGAAGAACGAGATTTAAGCATCGGCCATCTCGAATCACTAAAGGGCGTAGAAAAAGTAATGCGCGTCGTAGAGCCCTACAAATTAGTCAGCAAGAGTTCCAAACCAAAACAGACAATTGTCGAAATAAATGGAGTAAAAATAGGTAGCGACCGATTAGCCGCTATCGCAGGCCCCTGTTCCGTAGAATCAGAAGAACAAATGGAGAAAGTCGCCAAAGAAATTAGCAAGTTGGGCATCAAAATAATGAGAGGAGGCGCATACAAACCCCGCACCGGCCCATATTCATTTCAAGGTCTGGGTGAAGAAGGTCTCGATATCCTCAAAAATGCAGCTGACAAATACAATCTAGCCACAGTAACGGAAATTCTCGACGTAAGAGACGTAGATATAATATGCCAAAAAGTCGACATGCTCCAAATAGGTGCAAGAAATATGCAAAACTTCACACTATTAAAAGAAGTTGGAAAAACAAAGAAACCAATCCTTCTCAAACGAGGATTAAACGCAACAGTAGAAGAGCTTTTACTAGCAGCAGAATATATACTCTCACACGGCAACCCAAACGTTGTCCTTTGCGAACGAGGCATTAGGACTTTTGAAAAGGCCACAAGGAACACACTTGCCCTTGCTAGCGTCCCATTGGTCAAAGAGTTAAGCCACCTACCAATTATCGTAGACCCTACTCACGGGACTGGAAAACGCTCCCTTATTGAACCAATGACCAAAGCTGCTATTGCGTGTGGCGCAGATGGCTTTATAGTAGAGGTACACCCAAACCCAGGTATAGCAAAATCAGATGCCCAACAACAACTAACTCCAAAAGACTTTGCTAAACTAATGGATAACATAAAACCAATAGTAAAAGCCGTTAACAAAACCCTATGAAAAACGTAAAACTAAAGCTCCGTCACAGGAGAGATGCCTCCTATAGCATCCTAATTAAGAAAGGAATAGCAAAAAAAATACCTTTATTCCTAAAAGAGGAAAAAATAGGACAAAAGTATGCAATTATCGCAGATGATTTTGTTGCTAAGAATTTTGGGGAAGCCCTAAAAAAACGCTTAAAGAGCAAAGGAATAAAATCAGAAATACTAAAATTCAAAAAGGGAGAAAAATCTAAAACCCTCGGAACCATAGAGAAACTAGCAGTCGAGATGGTAGAAAAAGGATTCACCAGAAAGGATGCGATCATCGCACTTGGTGGAGGTGTCGTCGGAGACGCGGCTGGATTCCTTGCCGCAATCTACATGAGAGGAATCCCCTATATACACATACCAACGACCTTGATGGCCATGGTCGACTCAAGCATAGGTGGAAAAACAGGTGTAGATCTTTCTATAGGAAAAAATCTAATTGGCACAGTGACACAACCAAAGGCCGTATTCATTGATACTGATTACATAAAGAATCTTCCTGAGAAGCAAATAAAAAATGGATTAGCAGAAGTGATAAAATACGGGATAATTGGAGACAAAAGGCTGTTCAAATTTATTGAACGTAACATCGACAAAATCCTCAAAAAGGATCCCGAAACCCTAAACTACATAATCATTAGATCAGCACAGGACAAAGTCAGAATAGTAAAGAAAGACGAAGAAGAAAAAACTGGACTAAGGATGTTCCTAAACTACGGACATACCTATGGTCACGCACTAGAGAGAATGTCAGGCTACAAGCTACTGCACGGCTTTGCTATTAGCATCGGAATGGTAATCGCAAACGACATAGCAGTCAAAAAAGGAATTCTCAAAGAAAAAGTTGCAGAAAGAATAAAAAACTTGCTCAAAAGTGCTGGTTTGCCTGTTACTACGATGAAAAAACCGGAAATGAAAGATCTAATTGGAGATAAGAAAAGAGAGGATAATCATATCAATTTCATTCTAGCCAAAAAAATAGGCAAAGCTGTCATTCACAAGGAAAAATGGAGATAGAAGTACAAGTGCCAGGGTCAAAAAGTATTGCCAATAGGGCAATACTATTAAATGCGTTAAGCAAAAACAAAACCGTACTTAAGAACATTCCAATTTGCGAAGACACAAAATTCATGAAAGACGGCCTAAAGGAACTCAAAAAAGACAATCCCAAACTCTATACGGGTAATGCAGGAACAACAACCCGCTTCCTTACCGCATATTCAACCTTGCTCGAGAAAAAGATCATTATAGACGGAGACAAAAGAATGAGAGAAAGACCCATAGAAGCCCTTACCAACGCACTAAATAACCTAGGAGCCGAGGTAAAAACAAAAAATCACTGTCCTCCAGTCAGCATCAGTCCAAAAAGAATTGAAGGAGGAGAAATTAGTCTACCTGGAAATATCAGCAGCCAATATCTCTCTGCATTACTAATGGTTGCACCATTCACGAAAAAAGGAATAACAATCAACATTGAACAAGAACTTTATTCAAAGCCATACATAGAAATGACGATTAAGCTTATGGGAAGCTACGGACTCAAAGCAGTGAACAATAATCATGAACAGTTCAAAGTGGCACCTCAGTCCCCTATTCCACCTCAACATTACAAAGTAGAAGCTGACGCCTCATCCGCATCGTATATTGGCGCATTTGCAGCTCTGAATCCAGACAAGTCAGTCGTTTTAAAAAATGTTTCCAAAAAGTCCATACAGGGAGACATCAAATTCCTGGATTACCTAGAGAGAATGGGCTGCAAAACAACAGAATCCGAAACAAGCACCACAATTATAGGACCAAAAGTATTAAAGTGTCTTGGAGAAATAGATATGAACGAAACCCCAGACCTAGTGATGACTTTTGCTACTTTGGCAGTATTCACCCCAGGAAGAACAAGAATACACAATATTGAAAATCTTAGAATAAAGGAAACCGACCGCATAGATGCTCTTAAGAACGAACTCACAAAACTCAATGTTAAGATAGGAACAGGCAAAAGCCACATAGAAATCGAAGGACAAAATCAAAGTGAGTTAGTCAAAAACCTTGGAAATCCAAAGATTACTATAGAGACATATAACGATCATCGAATAGCTATGTCATTCGGAGTTCTAACTTCAATTATCCCGCAGATCTCAATTAAAAACCCGGGCTGTGTATCAAAAAGTTATACAACTTTCTGGGAAGACCTTAACAAACTAAAAAAATGAATATTGTATTAATAGGCCTTCGCGGCAGCGGAAAAACAAGTGTCGGAAAAATACTGGCAAAAAAATTAGGATGGAACTTTATTGATCTCGACGAAGAAATCGAAAAGTCAGAGAAAATGACAATCGCAAAAATTGTGGAATTAAGAGGATGGGAATATTTTCGAGCTGTAGAGTCAAAAATAGCCATAAAAGCTGCAAAATCGGACAATACAGTCATAGCTACTGGTGGAGGAACAATAATCAACCAAGATAACGGAAAGACTTTGAAGAAAAATGCCAGGATCATTTATCTTTACCGTAAACCAAAAGATTGCTGCAAATACATAAAAAACGATCCAAATCGCCCCCCTCTGACAAACCAAGAAACAGTTGAGGAAGAAACAAAACAACTATACAAGGAAAGGAACGGCATTTATTGCAAAAACGCCTTCAGGGTTTTACATAGAACACAGGACTACAAAAAGGATGCACAGGAAATAATTAACATTTTATCCTTAGCATAGTCCCCACGGGCAAACCATTCTTCAACTTCAAAAGCCTGTCTCCAGCACCTCCGTGTATCGCATCGACTTCCTGCCCTTCCAAATCAAACATCTCACTTACCTTCATACTAAACTGTTTATCGGGAGTCATTATCTCAATTTCTTCACCTTTCTTTAACCTATTGCGAACCTCAACCTCATATAAACCACCAGCTTTTCTATCCTTTACTATACCCACAAATTTATGTGTTTGAACTGGAGCATTACTTTCGTAGTAAACATCGTTGTCACCAGGAAATCCGAACAAATATCCAGGAATGAATCCCCTATTAGCAGTCTTCTCAACCTCATCTAGCAAATTCTGATCAAAGTCCTTTCCTTTCATCATGTCCTCAATCGCCTGATCGTAAGCCTTAGCAACAGTCGACAAATAATATTCAGTTTTATTTCGTCCCTCAACTTTGAAACTACAAATACCCGCATCACACAAATCCTTTAGGAAAGGCAATAAACAATTATCCTTTGCATTCATAATATATGTACCATGCCCATCTTCCTCAATAGGCATAAACTCCCCAGGACGCTTCTCTTCTTCAATATAATATTTCTTCTCTGCTAACTCCTCTTGCCGCTTCTTAACGCCACTTTCATCATGAACCCTATATTTCCAGCGACAACTATGAGAACAAGCCCCCTGATTGGAATCCCGTCCAGTCATATAATTAGAAAGAAGGCATCTCCCACTGTAAGCCATGCAAATAGCACCATGAACAAAAAACTCAAGCTCAATATCTGGAACATGTTCGTGAATTTCTCTAATATCCTTTAACGTCAACTCCCTCGGAAGAATAATTCTACTCGCACCCTGTTTCTTCCAAAATTCCACAGAACGATAATTCAGCACATTTGCTTGAACTGACATGTGTAAATCCACTTCCGGATAACACTCCTTAATCAACTCGAAAAGCCCAGGGTCAGCCACAATCAAGGCATCAGGCTTAATTTCTTTACGAACAAACGCTATGTGCTTCTTAAAAGCATCAATTTTTTCACCTCGCGGATAAATATTCTCAGTCATATAGAATGTTTTGCCCGCATCTCTAATCAGTTTCACTCCCTCGAGCAAAGTATCTTTACTAAACCCACCTTTTTTCGCACGCAAACTAAATGGCGAAAATCCAAGGTAAAACGCATCACCTCCATACATCAATCCAATTTTGAGCTTCTCGAGATTCCCCGCAGGCAGAAGCAGTTCTGGTCTTTCCATAGCGAAAGAAATAGTATCTGCTAAAATACGATCATGCAAACCAATTTCTTAGTTATAGGCTCCGGAATCTCAGGGCTCAACTTTGCCCTCCACGCAGCAAAAAAAGGAACTGTCATAATTGCTACCAAAAAAAAGCTGATAGATTCCAACACTAATTATGCTCAAGGAGGAATAGCAGCTGTCCTAGGTAAAACCGATGACTTCAGAAAACACGTTGAAGACACAATGAAATGCGGCGCATACCACAACAACAGAAAGTCAGTTGAATTTATGATAAAAAACTCTCCCGAGGCAATTTATCGGTTAATTGACCTGGGAGTAGAGTTCGAAAAAGAAAAAGGAGAATTAAAACTAACACAAGAAGGCGGTCACAAAAAACGCCGCATAGCTTATGTCGGGGATTACACCGGAAAAGAAATCGAAAGGGTCCTAGTAAAGAGAATCAAAGAACATCCAAATATAAAAATACTTGAAAACACTTTTGCCCTGGATCTGATCAGAAAAGGCAAAACTTGCTATGGATGCACTACTATCCGTGATAATAAGATTGAGAATATTTTCGCTGACCAGACAATCCTTGCAACTGGAGGCATAGGACAGTTGTTTAAATTTACTACTAATCCACAAATCGCTACCGGAGATGGTGTAGCAATGGGGCTTAGAGCAGGTCTAAAAGTACGTGACACAGAATTCATCCAGTTCCACCCAACAGCACTTGCCAAAAAACTAACTCCCATGTTTTTAATCTCAGAAACCGTCAGGGGTGAAGGAGCAAAACTCCTGAACTCCAAAGGAAAGAGATTTACCAAAGAAATGGCATCTCGCGATATCGTTGCACGGGAAATCTACCGTGAATTAAACCATGGACAAGTCTTCCTAGACATCAGGCACAAAAAACGTCCATTCCTTAAAAAGAGATTTCCTCAAATCTATGCAAAACTCAAAAAATACAAATTCGACATGGCAAAAGACAAATTCCCAGTTACTCCAGCAGCCCATTATATATCTGGAGGAATTGTTACCGATTTAAACGGACAAACACGGCTAAAAAATCTATTTGCCTTCGGCGAAGTTACCTGCACTGGAGTTCATGGAGCTAATCGCTTAGCATCTAATTCCTTATTAGAAGCCCTCGTTTTCAGCAATCAAATAGCTGAAAAACTAAAACCACAAAAAATCCCTCAAAACATTTTGGTTAAATCGCCCAAGCTTGTAAAAACCTCCACCCAGCCAATTCGTCATGAAATCCAGGATCTCATGTGGCACTATGCGGGCATTATCCGAAACCGTAAATTAATAAAAAAAGAAGGTCTTTCAAAACTGCGTAAAATCCAAAAAGAACTCAACAAAATCAACGGAACAAACCAAGAACTGGCTGAAGTCAGGAATATGGCACAAGTGGGTCTAGAAATCCTTAAAGCCGCATCAAAAAGAAAACGCTCTCTAGGCTGTCATTTCGTAGAATAATCACTCCCCTATTTTTTGTAGCATCTTTTCCTGATCTGCAAGACACAATTTTTCAACAATGTCTCCTATTCCTCCATCCATAATACCAGGCAAATTGCTCCAATTGGTTTTTATTCGATGATCAGTAACTCGATCTTGAGGAAAGTTATAAGTCCGGATTTTTTCACTTCTATCACCAGTGCCAATTTGACTAAGACGCTCCTCTCCACGCTCTGAGCGTTGACGTTCCATCTCCACATCATACAAACGAGTCCTCAACACAGACATAGCTTTATTCTTATTCTTCAACTGAGACTTTTCATCCTGACAGGTCACGATAATCCCCGTAGGATTATGAGTAATCCGAACTGCAGAATCCGTAGTATTTACAGATTGTCCCCCGGGACCACTAGATCTAAAAACATCAACCTGTATATCAGCTTCACTTATTTCAATGTCAACCTCCTCAGCCTCCGGCAACACTGCTACTGAAGCAGCAGAAGTATGCACTCTCCCCTGACTTTCAGTTACAGGAATACGCTGAACACGATGCACTCCACTTTCATATTTCATTTTCCCATAAGCACCTTCACCCCTAACTGCAAAAATCATCTCTTTCACACAACCAGGACTTCCTTCGCTCTTGCTCATAAGTTCAACTTTAAAGCCATTATCCTCAGCATATCTAAAATACATACGCCCAAGCTCACTAGCAAAAATCGCAGCCTCATCTCCACCAGCACCAGCCCGAACCTCAATTATACAGTCCTTAGTATCGTCCGGATCCTTAGGAATAAGCTCAATCTTAGCCTGCTCCTCAAATTCCATAAGATTCTGCTGCGCCTGCTCCAACTGATCCCTTGCTAGGTCCTTCATCTCTTCGTCATCCCCCTTGAGTATCTCTTGCGCCTCTTGTTTTGCTGCATTTGCCTCACGGTATTTTTTCGCCAAAGCTACAGCACTTTCCAAGGATTTATATCGACGAGATAAAGCCCTGTATTGGCTTTGATCAGCAATAACCTCAGAATCAGCAAGCTTGCCTTGGATTTCTAAATATTCGGCCTCTAGTTGTTCTAATTTATCAAGCATTTTTAATTATGAATATTCTGTCAATATTAGAAAGATCAGGCTCAATCAACCAGCTTTGTTCAAAATATTTATTCAACAACTCTCGCATACTATCTCCCTGCGCAAAGCCAAATTCCCCGATCAAAAAATTGAAACTCAAACCCTTTTCTGCGATCTGTTGAAACAGCCTACTATACAATTCTAGCCCATCATATCCACCAAATAAAGCCTCATTTGGCTCATACTTTTCAGCATCAGCCGAAACAAATCGATTTTTTTCTTCTCCAATGTAAGGCAAGTTAGCAACAATAAGGTCATAAGAATCTTCTTTATCAATATTTTCAAGCAAATCACTCTGAAAAACATGGATTTTCTCTGAAACCCCATGTTGCT
>CAZCLD010000047.1:0-10856 GCA_964499425.1 uncultured Candidatus Peribacteria bacterium
TCGGACAAATAGCTAAAATCTCATCTTCATGAGTAGCAGCCAAGGCAGTGACTGTTTTACCTAGACCTGGCTCATTGGCAAGAATTACACTTCCACCATTCTTTCTGCTTTCTGCAATCTTATAAACACAATATTTCTGAAAAAACATCAACGCCTCCCCTTCTCTTATGAAAGGAAATTCCATAGCATGAATCTCTCTAAAAAACTCAAGTACTTCTTTAAAAATGCTAATCACAAAGGGGTTATTTTGATCAGCGACCATCTTTCTCACATATGCTTCGCCTTCAGCAAAATTGCTGGCAAATCGTTTGATCACAGACTCCTCGATGCACCGCCTAAATAAAGAGGCCTTTTGCTCATCTGCAGCTATGCCCTCTAAAGTCTCCTCTGAAATAGCTTTCAAGAATTCCACCAAAGCATCTTCATCAATTGCCTCACCGGTCTGCTCAACAGTAAGAGTAGCAACTTCAGATCTCATTTCCTCTTCTTCATCATAGGCCAAAATAACTATTTCATTCTCCTCACCAGGTTTTAGGATCACATCAAAACTGACCTCATCGCTACCATTGACTTTGATATCGCGATTCCAAGGGCCACGAACAAGAATGTATTTTGCACCTTCTGGCACAGAAACTGTCAAAGTAATATGCCCCTCTTCGGTTTCAGTTGGCACCTCAGAAATCATTTCAACTTCATCCAAAACAGACACACATGAAGATATTAAACGATCCAATTTGGGCTCCCTTGAAGACTGTCTCAATCCTGAAAAACTAACATATACAATGCGATCCCTATCTCTTTCGCTGATGTCTAATCCAGCAATGTCCAAAAAATAAGCCAACTTCTTGGGGTCATTTCCTAGGCCTGCCACGATATCCGAAAGACCGAGTCCTTCAATTTGATTCTTCGCACCTTCATCAACGATTCGTCTTCTCTCGTCATCGGAAATAATACCTGATTCGTATCTGGCACTTAAATCAGACGGCAACCTTTCCCTTAACAGTTCCCAATCAAATTCATCACCATCGGCAATTTCTCTCCTGAGGGCAGTTCTGATAGCATTAAAAAGTTGCTTATTCAGGCGCCTAATAGTCCCAGGGTTAAAGGGGTTTCCATCGTCAAGAATAGTATTTCTAAGTTCATCAGCGAGAATACTCCACTTTACAGATCTTCGATGGGCAATAATATCCGCTTCCAAATTCTCTGCTCCTACGGAATTAAGCACGGCAGGAGCGAAGGTAGCGGCCGTTTCATCAAGTCTGCGGCAAAGATCATCCAAATCAGTAACTGAAAACGCATCATCGTCAAGTTCACCAATAGTCTTAATAAGATGATCTCGAGTACGCACTAATATAAATTCGAGCATACCCCTCTTGCCTTCAGGGGCGCTAGCTAATTGGGCAGCCACAAACTGATCTATTTCGGACTCAATTATCTCGTTTATCCGCATAGGCTAATGTAAATCACAAGAGAGATATTATAAGGAAAAACAGGAAAATGTCAACCTGTTAAACAGGTTGGGCCAATTTACAGAAATTTACGCAATTATAGCCTCAACCTACTCCAGATTTCGTTATCGTCAAAGTCCCCCCCCAAGCGAGAGACTCATTGCACCCAGCCCTCTGGCAAATCCTTAACTCGCTGAGGACGTTCTATTGGGGGCTCCTCAGATCTCTCTCTCTCCTCAATTAATTCTATCGCCCCCAGGGAAACACCTAAAGTTTGTAAAGCATTCCCAATATATTTTGTGTACAAAAATTCCTTCCGAGAAAGATCCTTTTGGATTACAGTCAAAAGCTCACTCGGCAAAAGTATAAGCTGGTGTCCAAAGAGAGCATTCATCATTGCAAAGGCAGGAACAGATCCAATTTGTCCCAAACGCTTAGCTAGTCTATTGCCATAATGTGCCATCTGTGCAGAGCTACCAGAAACCCTCGGCCATATTAGTTCCAATTTCTTTAACTCTAAAGCACTTGCTGCAAAACCGGTACAAAAGATCTTATCCATCTTTAAATAACGTTCCACTGAGGTGCGAAACTCCGTAGGCACAATATCCAAATTGAGATTCAAAGGCTCTAAACTGTTAATCGCTTGCGCTTCCAAAATAGGCCGACGAGCAGCTACACATTCTTCGTGATCAGCTAATGCATCGGTATGGACTTCATACTCAGCAGCAAATCTACCAGTTGTATCGTCCCAAGACTCCTCAAAAGACTTGTCCCATATCGGCCTATCAGGACAAGATTTCGGACCAGGTGGTACTGGAAATTTCTTGGGAAAAGCTACGGCTTTAGCCCCGGTATTAGTTGGCTCCTCGATCTCAGCTGGTGCGCCAGCACAAGCTGTCGCGCTAATCGCAGCAGATGTGCCAATACCAATCATCCTTACAGCCCTTTCAACCGCAGGGTCAGATGCTGGACGGCTATAGCGTTGTCCCGCTCTCCAAGCCCACTCGAGAGGTCTAGGCAATCCCAAATTTGAGTTCAAAGCAAACACGAGAAAGAAGCATAGAACAATTCTATTGTTTTGTCAAAATTTCTCGCACCTCCTGCAGATTGTTAGTCCTCATCAACCTCATCCTCATCTCTCTAGCTCCACTAAAGCCTTTGCAGTACCAAGCGAGGTGTTTTTTTATGTTATGAAAAGGCAGATGATTTAGCTGAGTAAAATATTTCGCATGCTCCAAAGTCGCGGTCATACGATCTTCCTGCGAAATCTCGCAATTCTCATTCTCAGCGTCTTGCCCCTCAAAAAACCATGGATTTCCAAGGACGGCACGTCCGACTAGCACGCCATCAACACCATATTTGCTCACTTTCTCACGCGCATCATCCATAGATTTAACGTCTCCATTTCCGAGGAATGAAACACCATTATCCTTACAAATAGCAGCAGCTTTAGCTAAAACGTCCCAATCTGCTTGCCCCAAATATCCTTGTTTCAAAGTCCTACCATGCATCGTAATATTCGCAGGCTGCTCCACCAAAAGTTGTTTAGCCCACTCCTCCGCCACTACTTTGTCATAGCCAATTCTTGTCTTAACTGAAACTGGAACGAGCTTTCTTTCGACCTCCTCAACACTTTCAAAACCTAAACACCGCATACGCAAATCCCTACAGGCACCAATAATATCCGGGTGCACACCCGCTTTCTCCAAACTAATCCCACCAGACCAATCTTTCACCGCTCGCTTAGTCACTCGGATCAATTCTTGCGCTAATTTTGGCGTTTTAATAAGCCCAGCACCACTCCCCTTTTTCGCAACTTTATTTGCTGGACAACCCATATTGATATCAATCCCATCAAATCCAAGCGAGCAAAGCATAACCGCACACTTATAGTAAGAATCAACTTCCACTCCATAAATTTGAGCGACTATGGGTCTCTCAATTTGACTATACAAAAATGCCACCAACATCTGAGTAGCACCACGGGCCAGCCCTTCAACATTAGTAAACTCGGTCATCACAACAGAAGGACTACTGTGCTTACAAACCATATACCTGAACGCAGCATCAGTCACCCCATCCATGGGTGCAAGTCCTACGACCGGCTTTTCCAAATTGTCCCAAAACCCTTTAAATAGCATAATGGAGCCATCCTACACTATTTCTTAAACCTTTTCACCTTCTCATCAATTCTTGAAGATTTCGGGCGATCACGAAAATACCACTTCCAAGGTGGATCAGGTTCATTGGCAATCAAACCATCATGCACTGCATCATGATGAGCCTGGCAAAGCGGAACAATAAAATCCGGATCGTGACTTTTAAAAATCGCATACCTCTTTTTGTGATGAAAATGCGTCCAAGGATTCTCGCAATTAGAAATCGGACAAATATCACCATATCTTCCACGAATTAATCTTTGAACATCCCTAGGAATGGATCTGGTTTTCGCATTATGACCTTTTCTCGTTGCACAATCTACACACACAGACAGAATTATTTTTTCAGCCACACCCTCATCCCAAATTTCAAAAGCCTCATTCCAACTCAGAGCTTCTTTTCTATGATTCTCTAATTTTTGCTTAATCCTTCTAAGTTTTCGCATCACATCTATACTCAGGCGAAACCTGTAATTACTAAAAACTTGCCTAACAACTTCATTGTTTTTCAATTCTTCGCCGGCGAAAATAGGTACTCTTTTGCCCTTAACATAGCCATTCAGGGTGGCGGATGAAGACCCTTTCACTACTTCTGCTAATTCCTCGTCATTCTCGGGCGTTGCAATCGGAACAACCTTTTCCAATTTGGTCCAGCCTTGCTTTCCAGATTCAAAAAGTCCCAATAACAAAGGTTTTCCCTCCAATTTTCTGCGCAAATTCAAAATCCTATCCACCGTTGCCTCATTCATCCCGGCTACTATCTTCGCATAATGATGAATCGAAGCAAATCCCTCGCTTTTGTACAATCGCCGGTTGAAAATTTCTGGCAAAAGACCAGCGAATTGTTTCAACCAATCTTTAGCGCTACCACCATATTGGCGTGCTAGAGCCAAAAGATCTTTATCCGAAAGATCCACGGGACTAATTTCCTTCTTCATTAATTGCATGCGATAATTCTACCAACCAAACATTAAATTTTTCTAAATTTTTTGTTAAATCTTCATGCACTTGCTACACTTCAGCCATCATGCAAAGTGCAATAACAGTCCATGGGCTTCACAAAACTTACGCTCCAAGTCCGGAGAGCAGAACAACAGCAAATAGAAAAGGTACGCACGCTCTAAAAGGCCTCAATCTCGATATAAAGAAAGGAGAATTTTTTGCTCTCCTAGGGCCAAATGGTTCTGGCAAAACAACTTTTATTAGTATTCTCGCGGGTCCAACCCTCAAGTCAAAGGGAACGGTTGAAATCCTGGGGCATGATATTGACACACATCGCGTTAAGACAAAATTCATGCTCGGTGTTGTGCCGCAGGAGATAAGCCACGACTCATTCTTTACAGTAAATGAAATTCTTGAGCTCCAATCTGGCTACTACGGCATCAAAAACAATCAACCTCGGATAGATGAGATACTATCAAAGCTCGGGCTTAAGGATGAAAAACACACTAATAGTCGTGCTCTTTCAGGAGGAATGAAACGGCGCCTCCTCATCGCAAAGGCCCTTGTCCACAACCCGGAAGTCCTCGTGCTCGATGAGCCAACAGCCGGAGTAGATGTAGAGCTCCGCCGAAGTCTTTGGAAATATATGAAACAACTCAACAAAGAAGGCCTTACCATTCTTCTCACCACTCATTATTTGGAAGAAGCTGAACAGCTTTGTGAGCGCACCGCCATTATCCATAAAGGCAAACTCGTAGCCCTCGACAAAACAGCAGAATTAACAAAGGAGAAAAAACTCGAAGATGTATTTGTTGAGCTCACCTACCAAAGCGATGGTTTAGAAAAAGAACCGCCACCTAACAAAAGATCACATGGCTAATCCAAGAGGGACTTATACCCTCTTTAAAAGAGAAACAAAACGATTTATGAAGGTCTATATGCAGACCATTTTTGCACCGGTGGTTAGTAACCTTTTGTATTTTGCAGTTTTCGGACTTTCACTACGTAAAGCCATACCGACAGTAGATGGCGTAAGCTATCTGGCCTTCCTGATCCCTGGACTAATCGTATTGGGGATGATAAATAACGCTTTTCAAAATCCTTCTTCCTCGATGATTATCATGAAATTCCAGGGACTAATAGATGACATTATGACTATCCCACTGAAACGAATAGAGCTCCTCATCGCCTTCATAAGCTCCGCAGTTTTGCGTGCCTCCATAATAGGCGTGATGACTTATTTCACGGCGATATTTTTTGTAGATTTTAGCTATACCTCAATTCCAATAATCATAATTGCAACAACATTGATATCACTCTTCTTTGCTTTTCTAGGGCTACTCACAGGGATTTGGGCGAGTGAATTTGAAAGAATAGCATTCCTCCAAAATTTTGTAATGATGCCAATGATATTTTTAGGTGGAGTATTTTATCCAGTCTCAGATTTGCCACCATTATTCCTAAAAATCTCTTTATTCAATCCAATCGTGCACATGATAAATTTGGTGCGATATGGATTCACGGGAATCATTGAAATACCAATTTTCACCAGTTTTGCAGTACTTGGATCCATGACTCTTGTCATAGGTCTAATTACATACTTCGTTTTACGAAGCGGCTGGAGGCTGCAGAATTAATATGTGCGACAGAATGAAATTCTGCTCGCGCATCGGCCAAGGCTAAATGTATCTCAGTCATGAATCTGTCGCACCGTTGCGCCTACTAAGCTCCTTCTCAACATCTTCAATTTCAACCCTCTCACTAACCAGCAGAACCCATAGGTGATAAATCAGATCACAAGATTCTTCTACCAACCTTTTCTTTCCTTCACCTTGAGCTGCAGCCATAACCTCACCAGATTCTTCCTCAATTTTATCTATAATTTTGGGCAGACCCAGTTTAAACAGATCACTTGTATAAGAATCTTTAGGCATATATTTTTTGCGATTTTTTATAAGAGCAAACAACGTCTTAATTCCAAATTCACCCTTTCCAAAGCAAGATTTTGACCCCTCGTGACAGGTTGGACCTTTTGGATTTGCCTTTATCAATAAAGTGTCGTTATCACAGTCAGTTTTTACAGAAACAACTTTCAGGAAATTTCCCGAAGTCTCACCCTTCTTCCAAAGGCACTGCTTGGTTCTGCTATAAAATGTGACAACACCTTCACGCATAGTACGCCTAAGTGCTTCCTTATTCATAAAGCCTAACATCAAAACCTCCCCACTACTAAAATCCTGAATTATTGCAGGAATCAGGCCTCCCATTTTTGCAAAATCTAATTTTGAGATATTAAGCTTGTTCATGTTCGTACAGCAATGTTATTCAGCTTTAAATAATCCTTAACTTCGGAAATCGCAATTTTTTCATAGTGAAAAAGACTAGCAGCCAATGCCCCATCAGCCTT
Source organism: uncultured Candidatus Peribacteria bacterium (assembly GCA_964499425.1). Lineage (GTDB taxonomy): Bacteria > Patescibacteriota > Gracilibacteria > UBA1369 > LOWO2-01-FULL-3 > JAQBYK01. Next base: position 6,957 of record CAZCLD010000047.1, read on the forward strand.
TCCCTCTGTCAAAGCTCTCAGGAAATCCAGTTTGCATCCAGCACCACTTGAAGCAATTATCGGAATGTTCACAGCCGAAGAAATGGATTTAAGAAGTTCTAAATCATAGCCTTTCTCAGTGCCATCACGATCTAGAGAGTTAACCAACAGCTCACCAGCACCAAGTGAAGCCATTTTTTTCGCAAAAGAAACGGCATTTGCACCGGTAGCTTCACGACCACCTTTTATGTAAATCTCCCAAAAGTCATTATTCCATGCACAATCCAAAGAAATGACTATACATTGACTCCCAAATTTTCTTGCAGCCTCATGGACTAAATATGGATCCCTAAAAGCTGCGGAGCCAAGGGATATTTTGTCAGCACCGGCGCTGAGTAAGGCATCGATGTCTTCAATAGTATAAATACCACCACCAACCGTAAAAGGTATACAAATATTCTCAGCAATTCGTCTAACAAGATTTACCAGAGTTTTTCTTTTTTCAACAGTGGCGGTAATATCCAAAAAAACCAATTCATCTGCCCCCATTTTGCAGTATGTACTTGCCAGTTCCACGGGGTCGCCGGCATCTCGTAGATTCTTAAAATTCGTACCCTTTACTGTGCGGCCATCACGAATATCCAAGCAGGGGATAATCCTTTTCGCGAGATTGCTTCTGAGTAGGGAAACTGCACTCCCAAGATCAATAGTCCTCTCATAAATCGCCTTGCCAACAATTGCACCGCTCAAGCCCAAACGCTCAAATTCCATCAAATCATCCATATTGGAAATTCCCCCTGCGGCAATTATGTTGAGATTCCGATTACACAAGTTTTCATACAGAGCAAAATTTGGGCCATTCATAGCCCCGTCACTATTTATGTCAGTAACAACAAACTGATTTACTCCGACTTCACTAAACTCTTCAATTAAAGAATCAAGAGATCGACTGCTCTTTTGTCTCCAGCCGTTGGTGGCGATTTGACCATTATCGACATCTAGAGAAATCACAACATTCTTTGAAGAATAGTCAGCAATTATTTCAGAAATCAATCCTGGGTTCTTTACTGCTGAAGTACCAAAGATTAGTCGTTCAACACCATTTTCCAGATAGTCTTTTGCCACTTTGAAATTTCTGATACCACCTCCTACTTGAACGGGTACATTAAAAGTACTGGCAATCTCAGCGATTTTTTCAAAATTGATAGGTTTTCCCTCCTTAGCACCATCCAAATCAATTATGTGCAGAAACTCAGCGCCGTCTTGAACAAAACTTGCGGCCACTCTCAATGGATCGACGTCATATTTCTTAACCTCATCATAGCGCCCGTTAAAGAGTCTTACACATTGACCACCTAAAATGTCGATAGCAGGGTATATGATCATAGTTTGCAGAAGTTATCGAGTAATTTGAGACCCACTTCCCCAGATTTTTCCGGGTGAAATTGCGTCGCAAAAAAATTATCCTTTTCAGTAGCAGCTGCAAATTCTCCGCCATAGTTGGAGGTGGCAGTGACGCCTTCCCCTCTATAGTAGTAAGAATTTACATAGTAAAAATAACTATCATCAGGAATATTGCTAAAAAGTGCTAATTTTTCTCTGGTTCTCACTTTATTCCAGCCTATCTGAGGAATTTTTACCGTTTCAGGCAACTTGACCACTTCACCTTTCAAGATTTTTAGGCACGCAATATTATCCTCCTCACTAAAGGTGGCAAGCAATTGTAGCCCAAGACAAATTCCCAAAAAGGGCACTTTCATATCTTTGATAACAGAGGCCAAAGACTTATTATTCAGCTGCTCCATCGCAAATTTAGCTCTACCCTGCCCAGGAAAAATCACTCTTTCAGCTCGACTAATTTCGGCTGGGTTACTAGTCAAAACACATTTTCGCCCAAGCCTTTTTAGAGCATTAGCAACCGAAGCAGTATTACCGCAATTGTAATCAATAATAGCAATCATAGTTTTCCTTTAGTTGATGGGATACCCTCTTTGTTACGAATATCTATCTCGCAGGCTTCTCTAAGTGCACGCGCAAATGCCTTAAAGGCCGCTTCTAATCTGTGGTGTTCATTGTCACCTTCATTCAAAAATTGAATGTGTAAATTCATCTCACAATTTAGGGCAAGAGATCCAAAGAAATGTCTCATCATCTCAGTTGAGAAATCACCAACCATCTCTCTCTGAGCCTTATAATTGGTCTCAAAAGCAAATCTCCCGGACAAATCCACAGCGCATAAGCAAAGAACTTCGTCCATTGGTAAAACTTGGGAGCCATAACGATTGATGCCCTCTTTGCCAGAAGCAGCTTCCTTAATCGCCTTTCCCAGGCAAATTCCAAGGTCTTCTGTTAAGTGGTGGTCATCTGTTTCAAGATCACCATTCGCCTTAATTTTCAAATCAATTAGACTGTGTTTTGAAAATAATTCTAGCATATGTTTCAAGAAGCCAAGTTCCAAATCAATTTCATACTTGCCACTACCATCGAGATTTAGTTCGATTTCAATTTGGGTTTCATTGGTCCTTCTTTTTACTTTTGATGTTCTCATAAGTTTGGGGTTAAAAATCTAGAATTAGTTTTCATGAGATAGCCTTTTACTCCGATATTCTTGGCAAATGTAAGGTCAGTTTTACGATCTCCAATCATGAACGATCGATTATAATCAACAGGAGTTGCTGCGAGAAATCCCTCCACTAAGCCAGTCCTGGGTTTTCGGCATTTGCATTTATCCTTTGGGAAATGTGGGCAAACAAATATCTCGCTAAATACGATGCCTTCTTTTTTTAGGTCCTTAATTAATTGATTTTGCACTAATTCAAACTTTCTTTTCGGAAAACTCGGAGTACCTATGCCATTTTGATTACTCACCATGACCAATTTGTAATTTTGCTTAACCAGCTTCTTAAGTCCGCTAATAACTCCAGGTAAAATTCGGTATTTTTCCAGCGAATCAACCTGAAAATCATCTTGGGGCTCAAAAATCAACACCCCATCACGATCAATAAAAGCGATTTTATCCAAACAGGCCCCAAGCTCCTTCAAAAACAAATTATTTTCAGCGGGTTTGCCGATGGTAACCCTAATCGAGTTTTTCACTTCGCTACTTCTATCTCGTACGATTATCCCTTTCTTCTGCAACTTCTTTTGAATCTCCGAAGCTTGAGGGATTTCAAAAAGAAGAAAATTAGCCTCAGAATCACGGACCCTAAGGCCAAAAGATCTGATTATTTTGGCTACCCTTTTTCTCTCTTTGAGAATTTTGGTCACCTCCCTTTTGATTTTGCTCTTATTTCCGAGAATTTCTGTGCCTTTCATTTGGGTTAGATTATTCAAATTGTATGGGGCCTTTATTTTGTTAAGTGTTTCAACAATGGAAGGATTAGAGATTGCATATCCCAGTCGTATTGCCGCAGCCCCTAGGGCTTTAGAGAAAGTTCGCAAGATAACCAAGTTAGGATAATTTTTGATCTTATTAACAAGAGAATTCTCACTCGCAAACTCAATATAGGCCTGATCTACGACAACAATTGCCTTGTATTTCTTGCAGTACAAAAGGACTTCTTTGTCACTAAGGATCTCTCCAGTTGGATTATTCGGCGAACAAAGAAAAATCACTTTCGTATTTCGATCAATTTTATCGCTTACAGAAATGTTGTTTATCGACGCAGAAACACGATACATCCCATAACTTGGTTCCTTTACATAAATATTGTCCCGACCAGGTTCACAGAAAGTGCGTATCAAAAGGTCGATAGCCTCATCAGAACCATTGCTCGCAAAAATCCAATCCATTTTTACAGAACAGTATTTTGCAATAGCGTTGCGTAAATCTCTCGCCAATGGGTCCGGATAACGATTGAGTTGTCCATATGGATTTTCGTTCGCATCTAGAAAGATGCCTTTCATAGAGCCATAACGCGC
>CAZCLD010000048.1:0-10822 GCA_964499425.1 uncultured Candidatus Peribacteria bacterium
GATTGACACTGTTTACGACTTTGTTTATCTTTCCAAGGCTCTACAATACTCTCTTTTAAGTCGTCGTTATAAATCAGAGTATGGCATAACAAAGCAAAATCAAAACCACCCTTCTTGATACATGATCCAACACTCAGATTACCCCCATGGCTTGCAGCGAAAGCTCCAGAACCACTCAAAAAGAGTACAAGGATCAAAATCAAAAATTTATTTCGGAGTCTTATCATTATTTATTGGGTTTATTCTTAATCCCCTCTAGAGCTTCTTCGTTTATATTTTTAAAAGTAGTGCGGAAAGCTTCAAATAGAGCATTCATTTCTTCCATTGAAGCTGTCATGTTTGAACCGTAGGTCAGCACATTTGAGGAGTCCTGTAACTTGGTATAATCTGCTACGTCTTTATGGGCTGCTGCCGTGTACTCCGCTTTCTTTTTCTTTACTGCAGCATAAACTTCAGACTGATTTAGGGCTGAATTATGTTTAACCGTCTGACTCGCAAGAGTATTGTCATCAGCGTTAGCTTCCTCTCCTTTAACATTTTTGTTCGGGAATTTGCCATAGCCGATAGGCTTATATCTATCTACAAATTTGTTCCATTCCTCAAAAATATTCTTACCAAAGATAAGGTCATCATTTGGAGGAGTAGGGACAGGGTTTTTCACAAGAATGATATTCATACTAAAACCAGCGCCTGCTGTGTCCTTGCATTTTGCAGATTCATAGAGATTACCAGTAGCTTTATTTGGAATTAAGCTATGAGAGAGAGTTTCATCTAAAAGTTCATTAATAGTTTCAATTTCACACTGTATACAGCTATCGCCAGGATCATATGCAGAAACTCTAGTGTAGACTACAGAGGTATCCAGACAAAGGCCAAATGATGCATTCAAAACTGCAGATTCAAGATCCAAGGAAGCTCCGGCTCCAGCACCAATAAGGCCTCCCAAACTTTTGAAGCCACCTGGTCCAAGGTCGGCCCCAGCACTAGCAGGGTCACCACCAGCTCCAAGACCTTCGCACCATGGTTTTATCCATGAATCCTTAGGCGCTGGCTCTAATTCATCATCATCTCCGCCATCATCATCTTCTTCATCCTTGTCACCATCCCCATCTCCATGTCCATCACCGTCCCCACTCCCATCCCCATCCCCATCTCCATCTCCATCTCCATCTCCATCCGCCTTTTCTTTCTCTTTTTCATCATCAAAATTATCAAGAGCATCTCCCAAAATATCATCAGCAGGGCAGACGTCCTCCGTAAGAACCTCAACTTCCACCTCTTCACCTCCGATGTTAATGACGCCACCAGCTCCATCTCCCGCGCCCCCAACACCTCCTGCGCCAGCTCCCATAACAACCCCAGCGCCTGTAAGAGGTGAATTAAGAGTTTCGGGTGATTCGGCAACCTGGTCAGCGTACGGAGTGTTGAGATCATCTGGGTCAAATGGAGACCCCATTGCACCAGGGAAAGGGCCACCAACGGTAAGATCCTCAGTATCAAGAAAAAGGATTTCTTCTATCATTGTTAAATCAACTACTAGATCAAATCCGGAATCAGAAGTATCACCATTGGCAAAGAGTTCACTAGGTTTTACAGCCACCTCAACTTCCTGCTGAATTTGGAATATTTCCTTCAAAAATGCATAATCCTCTTGGATGCCTTGCATGATTTTTGTGGCATCCTCAAGAGATAGCTGTCCAGAACTACGCGCAGGATTGTTGAAAATCGGCTTAATACTTCCATCAATAACTTGTTTGACTTCATCAACAGTCAGGCCATAGGAATTTCCAACAGCTTTCATAGCTTCATCTTCAGCAGCAAAATTTAATTTTCCATAGACTAGACTATAGAGATTCCTAGCTCTTTCAGAATGAAGTCCTCCAGGCGCTAACCAATCCTCCCATTCAAAAGTCTCAACAGAAGCAGTAACTGAATTCCACCAACCAACATCTTCCTCACCATAGGCAACTTTGTTCAAATCGAAAGCTATCATTGCTACTGAAATCACAATTCCAGCGACGATTCCAAGACTAATTGGTAAAAACTTTTTCATTTTAGTTACATTGATCAGATGTTGAGTCTATGAACTTAGCGGGAAGCCACATCGTCTCCAAACGTATGTCCCTTAACTTCTTCTTGTATTTAATAAGTTCAGTGATAATAACCTCATATTTCTTGTGGAGTGGATAAGCAAGCCTGTACTCGTTGTATAGAGCAACAGCCGCCTGCAAAGCCTGCTTTGATTTTTCGACCTCTATCTCAATTTCTTCATTTCGTTCACCCGTTTTAGAAATCAAATAAGAAGCGTCAAAACTGCTATAGTCAATTTTGGCCAAAGTCCCACGAAGATCATTAAGAACATTAATATACTGAGTATAAATATCCAGGCCCTTCATCGAAACACAGTAAGTACTCACATTTTTCTTTCCACATTTGAGCAAAATAGTTTCAAGATCATCCTCTTTAAAGTCGATGGTCGCAGGAGGGTAGAGATTTTCCTTATGTTTTTTATAGAAGTCCTCATCCTCCAGATAGTTGTTTAACTCTGAAAGATAATCATTGAACATGTCATTCATGGTCTCGTGATACTCATCAAAAACCATATAATAGTCCAATGAAGGGTGTTCGAAACTATATTCCTCAGCTTCCTCGCCCTCCGCATATATAGTAAACCCACCATATACCAGAAACACGGTTATTAGAGCCGTAAAGAAAGACACGAGAATGTTTTTTGTAGTTTTCATAGGCTAACTCGTCACACAGTTTTGATTAAAGAATGGCAATTTATCTTTAAAGGTCATAAAAGCCCCATACATTTTGGCAATTTCCAGATTGAGACCTCTGAGTTTCTGATTGATAGTATTAAATTTCTCCATCATTATCACAGTTTTCTTCTGATTGGTGTTGATCTTGATTTTTTCAATCATCTTTTCTTTAGCTAGAGCCAAATAATCATCCATTAGCCTTTTGCAGTTCCCCCAGGTGTTAAGTTCGGCCGCATATTCATTAGTGGTTTCAATGTCAACAGGTTGAACCTGCAAAGTGCCAAACAAGGCTTCGATTCTAAATTTGAAATTGGCATACCGTGTAATTGCTATGTTTGTCAGACTGCTGTTCGAGCTTTTATTCTGGAAGTTAGTATCCAAGAATTTCATAAACTCCTGCATCTCTAGATCAAGTCCCGCAGTGAGATTGTCATGACATTTATTAATGGCATCATCACCTATCTTAGTCTTTATTGCAGCGATATCCTCGCTATAATCAGCAAATGCAACAGATGTAAAACTAAATATGAGGATCAGCGCGAACGTGAGATTTAGACGAAAAAGTTTCATGATTATTTGGTTACAGACTGAACTGTTACTTCATTGCCTTTTGAGAATATATAGAGCTTTTCATGAGGTTTACTATCATAGTACTCTTCATAATACTTTGAAATCACAGGGAAGAACACATCTCCAGGAATAATTTCCGCTTTATTTAGGAATGTGGAAATGCATGGACAGGTATCACAGCTTGCAGGAATAATATATATGCCTTCTTCGCCTTCCCTTGGGCCTCCATCACCATCTCCGGCATCTCCAGCGCCCCCACCATCATCGTCATTCTTAACATTTGGATCTGTTAGGTTTTTAACCTCATCTCCATCGATAACACCACCGCCATCTGTATCAGGATTATTTGGATCAGTACCATGGATCAAAATTTCAGCTCTATTAGTTAACCCATCATTATCATCATCGGCGCTATCATCTGAGTCATCAAGGCCATTAGTACCAAGAGCGACTTCTTCACCATCAAAGACTCCTCCTTTATCTGTGTCTTTGTCTCGTGGATCAAGTCCATAGAAGCATTCATCCGCATTCTTAAGGCCGTCCTGGTCTATATCTGCCTCTGGATCATCAATATCATATTTGAGCTCACAGAAATCTGACATCCCATCATTATCATCATCAATTTCAAAACAATTATAGAAATCAAGTACTCTATCCGCCATAAGCATAAGCTCCCCAAACGTCATTTCTTTATTTGGAGCAACTGCTTCCTCCGGAGTAATAATGAAATTATTCTCAAGAATCGCTCCACTTACAACATATGGGTTTAAGTCTTGTGCAGCTTCCATGAATGTCTCATACCATGGTTCACCCTCCACCAGAGTCTCGAGTGTAATGATCCCTTGCATCTCTAGAGCTTCAAGAATGATTTTCACGGCCTCAGCCCTCGTAATAGTATTATCAGGCTTAAAAGGAAGCTTTCCTGAGACAGGATCAATTTCGCCCTTGTAACCTTCAACCAGATCAAGCAGGGTACCTTCTTTTACATAAGGGAAGAAATCATCCTCAAATGGTAAGTCAGTATAAATAGTGTCAGGTTCATGAGCCTCAGGACGCGGAATTATACAAAGCAATTTAAGCAGAGTCTTGACGAATTCCTTTCTCTTGACCAGAGCCTCGGTATCAAGCTGTAAGCCTCCGAGAGCATCCTTATCTGCATCAATAATACCCTTATTGAAGAGATCAAGCGCCAACGCTTTCAGATCCGAAGGCATATCATTAAATGGACCCCCAAAAACATCATTACCATAAAGGGTCTTAGTAGAAGGTGGTCTAGGTGTAGCAAATGGAACGTCATTCGGGCCAATTATCGTAGATCCACTCGAAGTTTGGAGGCTTGAGTCACCTTGACTAGTCGAGACAAAGACATCCCCAACGGCATTCCCATTAAACAAAATCTGAATAATCAGAGGATCAGCAGTGTGCTGGTTTTGCTTTTGTACAATAGTAATACGATCATCCAATATCATTATATTACCAGCAGCATCTATAAGGGTAAGAAGTTTTTCCTCCGTAACATTCACTAAAACGGCGCCACCAGGATGATTCGGATCATTTGCTGGCAGACTTACAAATTCAAACTTGTCAGCAATATCAAGGTCATCAATGTTAACCCCAGTCATCTCTTTGAAGTTTGTACTATCAATACCAAGCTCTTCATGAATCTGAACATCAGTGTTGGCATCCGCAACAGCAATTACTGACCCAAGGACTATTCCATTGCTATCAACGATATCAACTTGAGTAGGCGTGTTTGGCAAACTGGCTGGCACAGTAACGGTGCTATATCCAGGTTGGAGAGCGCCAATATCTCCAGTGTCAGGATGAATCTCAGCTATAATCTCTTTATCAGAATTTTCCACGAGAATCATATTCTCCAGATTAAAATCATCAATCTCATAACTGCCATCTTCAAAAGTTAGACCATCCTTGATCTTGTCTGTTCGCGGTACCAATTTGATTTCCTCACCGACAAGTCTGTAAATATAACGATTTCTCATTAATGAGAATGGCAAAATAGGAACTTTGGGATCAGTTTCCCCAGTCGCCACAGATGTCCTAGCAAACGTTGGATCCAAAGAAATGTCAGGAGCAAAAACATTAATGTCTAAATCCATAGCGGAGCTATTACCGGACTGATCAACAACGTGTAATATGGCCGGATGCTTGCCGATGTCTCCTTCATGTACGAAAGGCCCAATCCTAAACTCAGGATTATTCCTGTCATTCATAGTTAGACCATCTCCATCACTATCGACAGTGACATTTAAATCACTCCAGAAATATTTCGGCATTGGGGTCGTTCTAAGTTTTTCACCTGTATTTGGATCCGTTTTGTCAGTCTCATAAGGAAGCATCTCGATGTAATATTCAACGACTTCTCCATCAGCGTCAAAAGAGCCGCTAGCGTCAATCTCAAGATCCTTATAAATGGACACATTAAGATCTGCACTACCAATCACAGGGAAAGGAGGCTCTTTATCTGCACAAGACTGAGGAGCGACAAAGCTGTAATCAGATCTAAGCGAGCGGTTACCATTAGAATTTAGCGCAAAGACACTTGCATAGTAATTACCATTCTTAAGCTCCACGGAAATTGCGGGCAAATCAGCATTAGTTAATTCAAGGACAGACCCATCATCTTCATCTGGGCCAGGTATAGGGATATTCAGGTAATTGAGAATGTCCACGCTTGAGCTGTCTTCGATAGAATTTGGGAGGGCAATATACTTGGCAATCGGATTTATGAGTGAGCTATCAATAGAATTTCTGATTATCACCTCATATGCAACCGTGCCATGTATAGGCAACCAGCTAATATCAGCTTTGTCATGGCTCTCATAAGGGGAGCTCACACCTTGTACCGCAACGCCCCCATCAGTGACATAATCGCTAACATCATCCTTGCTGAGAGACGATATGAATTTCCCTTTAGGAAGGGGATTATCCTTCTCATGATTCTCTTTTAGGTAAACATTAGTACCCATAGAAAGGATGATGTCATCATCAAGATCATCATCTACATCACTATAGATAAAACTGGTATTTTTCTTTAATTCAGGGGTATAGCTAAGAATATTTTCATTAACTCCATCCTTTGTAACAATATAAATCCCAATAGGAGGAACGCCAGTGCTAGCATCTCCAGATGCAACATCGGCAGGATCATAGTCTGCCAAACCCGCAATTAATTCTCGGTGGTCTTTAAATGCTGAATCCAATATCAATTCTTCAGCAGCTGAACCAAGCAAGCTCATTTTCTCAGTAGTTGATCTGCCAGATATCTCACCATAATCAGTCGTCAGAGCCGCAATCTTAGAAGAGCTCTCATCAGTATCAACCAATACACGAGTGAATTCTTCATAATCGTCAATTTGTTCGAGCAGATCAATGGAATTATTTAGACCTTTAACATACGCAATCATTTCGTTCCTTACATCGGCCAAATGACTAGCCGAAGGTGTGTCTGGATTGTCCCTTTTCAATATATCCGCCTCAATTTCATCGATTGTTCTATTGAGAAGAGGGTGATTGATATCAAGCAAGGTCTCTGTCGCGGTTAGGGTGTACGAGTCAGGAGTGTCCAGGTCCGTAGCTGCGATATATTCATTAAGAACGAGCTCCATTTCTTTTACGGCGTCATTAAACTCGGTGAAAGCAAAAGGGAGGCTGCTTTCAGCACCTTCATCTTTTTTATCTTCTTCAGTATCGTCAACTGCCTCATCAACAGAGTCTTCATCATCCTCAATAGCATCCTCAATTGCTTCGAGGGTTGCTTCCAAGGCCGCTTTTTCAGCCGCATCTATGGCTTTTTGCACGGCACTACTGATCATCTGTCCATAAGGCAATTCAAGATAACGATTAAGTCCATTAATAAACAGTTTGATATTCTTATTCCAAACTTGAGCCGCCTTTTCAGCAGCTATATGGATAATCGAGGAATCAATTTTAAAGTTCAACTTCCCAGTTATGTGGACTTCTTTCCAGGCATCGTATTGAATAGGCGGGATTTGAGTGCCGAGATGCTTCGTAAAAGGCAAAACAGCCTGGACGCTTGGTTGGGTTAAGGTCTCAATTTCGGTGGCGAGCTTTGTTTCAGGTATGAGAATGAATCCATTTTTGAGGAGACAGAGGATTTTGAATATAGTCTTTAGTCCAACCGCAAGATCCGCCACTACATCGGGAAGAGCGGGGATTCTTGGTGGCCTTGGTAGATCTGGCAAAGTAGGCAGTGGCAAAGGAGGTAGATCTGGTAAATTTGGCAAAACAAAATCAGGGAAGTCAGGCACACTGATCTCAGGAATATCAAGATCAAGGTCTATGTCAGGAAGAATGTCAGGCAAGGTAAAGTATGGCAAGGCTGGGAGTGAAATTAGTTGAGGTTTAAATACAACATCTGGCCAGAGAATCTTAACCCCTGTACGGATCTGAGAAAGATCCACAATAATATCAGGCCATTTTGGTAGAGGGATTATGGGGGGCTCAGGAATAGCGGCAAAAAGCTGCATCAAAAGCGCCAGCTTACCAAATCGATCACTTTTACATTGATCACAGGAAGCCTGATACTCAGCAACAACATCTAATATAAGTTGCCAATCACTAAAAGTTCTAATTGCATCTTGGATAGATTTACGCCACGCCTTAATCCTTCCTTCCTGTCGTTTAAACCAACCACCGGTGAAGTTGATTATCGCATCCATATAACAAATGATTTGAGTGGCATACTTTGCTTCTGCATGTCTGTAGGTGAGAATATCTCTCGGTAAATTCGCGATCTTATCCATCAGATCCATCAGCTCCTGCACTGATTGCACTAGATTGCCAACATCTGCTGTAATCTTATCGCAGAAATTTCTTCTTTCAGGATTAAGCTCATCTTCCACAGAGCAGTTGAAATCCTTAAAGCGTTCCCATTCCTTTTGGTGGAATTCCACCCATTTAGCTGCTTCTTGATTGAACTGTTGAATCTCTTTGGGCGAAATAGCAGGAACACGGATCAAAACTTCCTTTCCTTCAATACTGATTATAGGGACACTGCTGACTTTAGTGAGGAAGTCATGCAACCCAAGGAAGTCAACTTCCTGATTACCGTCTGCAGGTGGATCTTTGATCTTAAATAGGCTGGTAAGATCCGGATAGACAATATAGAGATCAGGGAAATCCAGTAATTTATTGTAAATCTCATCCATTTGCTTATCCATCCAATTGGTCAATACGCTAGGGAAGCCAGGGATTTTAATATTAGTACTCACAGCAGCGGACATTGGGTCATCAGCGCTTCCAAAGCTTCCACCTGAAGCACCGGATTGTCCAGCAGGCTCGCCATCCGAAATTACTGTAGCTTGGTCAGCATTAACTACGGAATCCTTGGCAGAAGATACAGCCTCATCTATCCCAGTCGTTAGAGCGTCACAAAGTCCAGATGCACCTGGAAGGCCACCTGGAACAGCATAAGGGAAGCATACAGCGGCGGGACCGGTCCCTCCACAAAGCCCACCTCCTAAGCCCATAGTCAACGTAGGATTAACATATATCCTGAAACTTGAAGGAGATGTAGAAGGATAAAAAGGCATAAAGAAAGGAATATTGGGTGTACCAAAAGCCATTGCAGCTATGCCAGGTGTCGCGTCATCCGGCGCAAAAAATGCAAAGTTGTAGGGGATTGGCAAACAGCCACCACCACTACACCTTAGAGCGCCCAAAGCACCCTCAACAGAGTCTGCAATAGAGCCCGCAGCACTACCCTTGCCAGCTGAGCCACCCCCACCAGCACCTCCTCCGGCACCATCTATCTCACCGTCGCCATCAGCGTCAACTCCCATATCAGCATTGGATTTGCCAAACCAATCATCATTGCAACCGTCATAATCAGCATCCCACGCTTGCTTAGCAACAATATCCATGACCTGACCCTGGAGGTCTTCTGGTACCTCACCTGCTGCAGGATCAAAGCCCAAAAGCGCCATTGGATCAGGCAAACCAAGGTCCTCAAAAGCATCCTTTAAAGGCCCAGAAGTATCTGTATTAACGGACGGTTTCTTAAACACCTTATAGTTCACATGGCCATTTGCATATTTCCCACTCGAATGGATATAGGTCAAAATACCGTCAGGATTAACAGCAGGCTTAACCAAAATATCCAAATAAGCATCATTGTTACCAGAAGGATAATTCGTAAAATTATTACCGATATCAAATTTGACCTTAGGCATAACCAATACCTTCATTTTATATTGAATGACTCTCTGCCCATGTGCCGGCACACTTATCCCCTTGAAAACATGTGAACGAAGGCTTGTGCCAGTCTCTACAAGCTCCAGATCATCTGGGCAATTAACATCCAAACACTCAAGGCTATCCTCTAGGAAAGTCATGGATGCAGGAGTAGCATCAGAAAGCATCAAGTCACTAATGGAGCTGCCACTGGTATTTTTTAATGTAATTAAATAACTAATTTCATCTCCTTCTCCAACTGCCTCACCATTTAGATCCGTAGCTGTTTTAGTTGAAGTCAAAACGCGAGCATCTTCAGGAAGATGAATGAAATCATACTCAGTTGGATATTGCATAGGCGGCACACTACTAGAAGCTAGATTTGGATTAGAATTAAGGGCGTCAGCAAAAGCGGCAGCATCGGCGGCATATTGACCAGCATTGAGGCCCTCTGCGTCAGGTTCTTCCACAATTGGTGGGGGATCAGAAGAAGGGAGTATGAATTGTATGAATTTGTGTAGATTAGAGTGATTTTCATCTACCTCTCCATCACTTGCATCGTCCTGAACAGGAGTTTCCATGCCATCATAATGTATGAAAATTTGTTCAGCCAAATTTGCATCTGAATCCAGGACATAACCAAAATTATTTGTGTACCCAACATCCAAATCAAGGCCATTACAAGCGGAGTTCACGATTTCATTATAAAAGACACTGATGCTTCCCGAAGAATCAGCAATAACAATGTCAGCACAACCGTCCGCATTCATATCATCAGAGGCCATCTCGTAAGCCTTCTTACCATTAAGTGCCAGATTCAAAGGTTTCCTTTCAAAATGGCCATCAACATTTTCAAATAAGGTTATACATTCATCATCCACGCGGCATGAGAGCTTTGTCCCGACCACCAAATCATCGAAAGCATCATTGTTAAAATCAATCTTTGTCATACTGGTGATGCCATCAGGTATATTCAGTATCACACCTCTATCCCTAAAGCGGCTATTGGTAATCTCATTCTCAAGAAGACGGATCTGACCACTTTCATATACCAACAAAAGATCATCATAATCATCTCCGTTATAATCAAAGTCTACCATCTCGATAATTTCTTGATTGCCTGTGTAGATAGGTTTGCCAATATCCTTGCTGTAACCTGTTCCATCACTGATCAGATCATCCTCAACTTCAAGGCGGATCATAGGGTCACCAAAAATAATCCCAACCTCAGAAGCGTAAGGCATATGGGATTCTCCTACAGAATTGCCAGCAGC